>NZ_JBHVEU010000482.1:0-6561 GCF_042802075.1 Kitasatospora sp. NPDC057518 | reverse complement strand
GGCGGGTCGCCGCGGCCGCCGTCGCCGCCGGTCAGGCCCGCGCGGCGCAGCGCGTCCGCCATGGCGCTGTTGGCCGGTGCACCGCCGCCGGAGCCGCCGCGACCGCCCTGACCGCCCTGGCCGCCCTGGCCACCGCCCCGGCGCTCCTGGCGCGGCGGGCGGGCCTGGCGGTCACCGCGGTCGCCGCGGTCCCCGCCGCGCTCGCGCCCGACCTCGTCGTCCAGCCGCAGGGTCAGCCCGATCCGCTTGCGCGGCACGTCCACCGTGAGCACCCGGACCTTGACGATGTCGCCGGGCTTGACCACCTCGCGCGGGTCCTTGACGAAGTTCCTCGACAGCGCCGAGACGTGCACCAGCCCGTCCTGGTGGACACCCACGTCCACGAAGGCGCCGAAGGCGGCGACATTGGTGACCACGCCCTCCAGCACCATGCCGACCTCCAGGTCGCCGATCTTGTCGACGCCCTCCTTGAAGGTCGCGGTGCGGAAGGCCGGGCGCGGGTCGCGGCCCGGCTTGTCCAGCTCGCCGAGGATGTCGGTGACGGTCGGCACGCCGAAGGTGTCGTCGGCGAAGTCCGCCGGGCGCAGCGCCCGCAGCCGCTCGCCGTTGCCGATCAGCTCGCGCAGCTCCCCGCCGGTCGCGGCCAGGATGCGGCGCACCACCGGGTAGGCCTCCGGGTGCACGCTGGAGGCGTCCAGCGGGTCCTCCCCGCCGGGGATGCGCAGGAAGCCCGCGCACTGCTCGAAGGCCTTGGGGCCCAGCCGGGAGACGTCCTTGAGCTGCCGGCGGGTGCGGAACGGGCCGTTGGCGTCGCGGTGCGCGACGATGTTGTCGGCCAGCGTGCCGGTGACCCCGGAGACCCGGGTGAGCAGCGGCGCCGAGGCGGTGTTGACGTCCACGCCGACGGCGTTGACGCAGTCCTCGACGACGGCGTCCAGCGAGCGGGAGAGCTTCACCTCGCTCAGGTCGTGCTGGTACTGGCCGACGCCGATCGACTTGGGGTCGATCTTGACCAGCTCGGCCAGCGGGTCCTGGAGCCGGCGGGCGATCGAGACCGCGCCGCGGATCGACACGTCCAGGTCCGGCAGCTCCTGCGAGGCGAACGCGGAGGCCGAGTAGACCGAGGCACCGGCCTCGCTGACCATCGCCTTGGTGAGCTTCAGCTCGGGATGGCGCCCCAGCAGGTCCTCGGCGAGCTTGTCGGTCTCCCGGGAGGCGGTGCCGTTGCCGATCGCGACCAGGTCGACGTCGTGCTTCTTCGCCAGGGCCGCCAGCGTCGCCAGGGCCGCGTCCCACTTGTTGGCGGGCTGGTGCGGGTAGATCGTGTCGTACGCGACGACCTTGCCGGTGGCGTCCACCACGGCGACCTTCACGCCGGTGCGGAAGCCCGGGTCCAGGCCCATGGTGGCGCGGGTGCCGGCCGGGGCGGCGAGCAGCAGGTCGCGCAGGTTCGCGGCGAAGACCCGCACCGCCTCCTCCTCGGCCTCGGCGCGCAGCCGGGCGCGCAGGTCGATGCCGAGCCGGACCAGCACGCGGGTGCGCCAGGCCCAGCGGACGGTGTCGCCCAGCCACTTGTCGGCCGGGCGGCCGCGGTCGGCGATGCCGAAGCGGGCGGCGATCCGCTGCTCGTAGTCGTTCTCGCCCGGAAGGTCGCCCTCGGACTCACCGTCGTACGGGGAGAGGTCGAGGTCGAGCACCTCCTCCTTCTCGCCGCGCAGCATCGCCAGGATGCGGTGCGAGGGGAGCCGGGTGTACGGCTCGGCGAAGTCGAAGTAGTCGGCGAACTTGGCGCCGTCGCCCTCCTTGCCGTCGCGGACCTTCGCGACCAGCCGGCCGCGGGTCCACATCCGCTCGCGCAACGAGCCGACCAGGTCGGCATCCTCGCCGAAGCGCTCGACCAGGATCGCCCGGGCGCCCTCCAGGGCCGCGGCGCCGTCCGCCACCGACTCGTTGAGGTACTGGGCGGCCAGCACGGCCGGGTCCTGCCCCGGGTCGGCCAGCAGGGTGTCCGCCAGCGGCTCCAGGCCCGCCTCGCGGGCGATCTGCGCCTTGGTGCGCCGCTTCGGCTTGAACGGCAGGTAGATGTCCTCCAGGCGGGCCTTGGAGTCCGCGGCGAGCACCCGGGCGCGCAGCGCGTCGTCCAGCTTGCCCTGGGCCTCGATCGACTCCAGCACGGCCGCCCGGCGGTCCTCCAGCTCGCGCAGGTAGCGCAGCCGTTCCTCCAGGGCACGCAGCTGGGCGTCGTCGAGGGAGCCGGTGACCTCCTTGCGGTAGCGGGCCACGAAGGGCACGGTCGAGCCGCCGTCGAGCAGATCGACGGCCGCCTTCACCTGCCCCTCGCGGACACCCAGCTCCTCGGCGATCTGCCGCTCGATCGCCTGCTGGGCCTGCCGGGCCACCTGTTCGACTGGCGTGGTCACGAAGCCGGTCACCTTCTCCATCAGTGCTTGCGCCGTACGCCCTGCATTCTGGCAGGTGCCGACGACACCGACCGGCCGCCCCCGGGACGGCCGGGCGTGGCGCGCGCCTCCCGCTGACGGCCCCGGGGCTCCACCGAGGCTTGAGCGGGGCCCAGTTGCGGCTTCCTAGGCTGGCGGGCATGGACACTCTGGATGCCGCCGCCGAGTTGGAGCGGCTCGCCGCCGCCAAGTACCTGCTGTTCACCACCTACCGGAGGAACGGCACTCCGGTCGCCACCCCGGTGTGGGTCGCGCGCGACGGGGACGCGCTGGTCTTCACCACCGTCACCAAGACCGGCAAGGTCAAGCGCCTGCGCAACCGTTCGGACGTGCTGGTCGGGCCCAGCGACATCCGCGGGAACCTGCTCGGCGCCCAGGTGCCGGCCACCGCGGTGCTGGACCCCGACCGGGCGCCCGCCTACCGGAAGCTGCTGCGGCGCAAGTACGGCCTGCTGTGCGCGGTGGCGCTGACCGCCAACGTGCTGCGCTTCGGCAAGGGCGGCACCATCGGGGTGCGGGTCACCTTCGGGTGACCGTCGGGGCCGTCAGGGCCGTCAGGGCCGTCAGGGCCGTCAGGGCCGTCAGGGCCGTCAGGGCCGTCAGGGCCGTCAGGGCCGTCGCCGGGTGGCCGAAATCGCGCGTTCCGGTTCGAACGACCTTCGGAATGTGAGCAGTTCGGCAATCCGGCTGAACGGCGACGACCGGAGCTGTACGCTGCCGGGCATGTGCGCTGCCACCCGGATCCACCCCGACGGGCCGGTGGTCGACGCGGCCCTGGTGCGGCGGCTGATCGCCGCCCAGTTCCCGCAGTGGGAGCGCCTCCCGGTCACCCCCGCCGCCACCTCCGGGGCGGACAACGCGATGTTCCGCCTCGGGCCCGAACTCGCCGTCCGGCTGCCCCGGGTGGAGTGGGCCGCCGGGGGCCTGCGGCGGGAGCAGCAGTGGCTCTCCCGGCTGGCCCCGCGGCTGCCGCTGCCCGTCCCGGCACCGCTCGCGGTCGGCCGGCCCGCCGCCGGCTACCCGTGGGAGTGGTCCGTCCTGCACTGGCTGGACGGCGCCAACCCGGTCGTCCACGCCCTGGCCGCGCCCCAGGCGCTGGCCCGCGACCTGGCCGGCTTCGTCAACGCCCTGCGCGCCGTCGACCCGGCCGACGCCCCCGCCTCCCAACGCAGCGTCCCGCTCGCCTCCCGCGACGGCGCCACCCGCGCGGCCATCGCCCAGCTCTCCGGCTCGATCGACACCGAGGCCGCGACCGCCCTGTGGGACAAGGCACTTCGACTGCCCGACTACGCCGGCCCGCCGGTCTGGCTGCACGGCGACCTCACCCCCGGCAACCTGCTGCTCACCGGCGCCGGCCGGCTCGCCGCCGTCATCGACTTCGCCCTGATGGGCGTCGGCGACCCGACCGCCGACCTGATCGCCGCCTGGAACCTGCTGCCCGCCACCGCCCGCCCCGCCTTCCGCGCCGCCCTCCACGCGGACGAGGCCATGTGGGCCCGCGGCCGCGCCTGGGCGTTCTCCCTCGCCCTGGTGACGATCCCGTACTACCGCCACACCGACCAGGCCCTGACCGCCAACGCCCGCCACGTCGTCCGCGAGGTCCTCGCCGACCGCAGCGTGTAGGGCCGGGCGGTGCCCGTCACCACTCCCGGGGCTCGACCATCTCCTCCACGTCCGCGTCCTCGAAGCCGTAGGCCGAGGCGATGATCCAGAAGGCCTCGGCGATGTCCTCCCGCGCCGCCGTCTCGATCTCGCTCCCCGCCGCCTTCAACTCCGTGTCCAGACGGTTGAACTCCTCCGCGGCGGCGTGGGAGAGCACGTACAGCGCCGGCAGGTCCGCCGGCCGCTCGGCCTCGATCCGCTCGCACAGCCGCACCAGGATGGCCCTGCCCTTGGCCACGAGGTGGTCGGGGAAGTACGGGTCCTCGGACATCTCCCGCAGGAACTCCTGCTCCGTCACCTGCTCGTTCGTGATCGCCATGACGCCCTTTCCGTCCCTCCGAAGAACCGACGTGCAGATCCTGCCCGACACCACTGACAGACGGCGGCGCCCGGGCCGGCCGCCGCCGCTCCCCCGGCCCGGCGGCGCTTGACGCGCTGGTTAGAGTGCCGCGCATGACCACACGTCACATCGAGTTCGAGGCCCTGCACAACTTCCGCGACCTGGGCGGCTACCCGGGCGCCGGCGGGCGGTCCGTCCGGTGGGGGCTGGTGTACCGCTCCGACTCGCTCGGCAAGCTCGGCTCCCCCGCCGACCTGGACCGGCTCCGGGCGCTCGGCGTGCGGACCGTGATCGACCTCCGCTACCCCTGGGAGATCGCCGCCAAGGGCCGGGTGCCCGGGTTCGAGGGCCTGGAGTACCACAACCTCTCGATCGAGCACCGCCCGTACGACCAGGCCGAGATCGACCCGGAGGTCGACCCCTGGCGCCACCTCGCCGACCGCTTCGCCGAGGTCGCCGAGGACGGGGTGAAGGAGATCCGCCAGGCGCTGGACGTGATCACGGCCGCCGAGGCCCCGGTGGTCTTCCACTGCGCCTCCGGCAAGGACCGCACCGGGCTGATCGCCGCCCTGCTGCTCACCCTGCTCGGCGTCGGCGAGGACGACATCGCCGCCGACTTCGCCCTCACCGAGCTCGCCACCGCGCACTTCGTCGCCGAGTGGCACGCCGCCCACCCCGGCCGCACCCTGCGCTGGCCCGGTTACGGGCGCGCCCCGGAGGCCGTCATCCGGCTCACCCTCGCCGACCTCGCCGACCGCCACGGCTCGGTCGGGGCCTACCTCACCGGCGCCCTCGGCATCGACCGCGCGCAGATCGACACCCTGCGCGCCCGCCTGCTGACCGACTGAGCCCCGCCACCCCCGCACGGGAGGTCGGCCGGCCCGACGTCCCGTGCGCGGACGCCCCCGAAACGCCCTCGCCCGGCGGAGCGGCGCCTGGCAGCATGCCCACGCCGAGCCCCGACCCGGACTACAGCGTCACCACCGGGTACGACCTGTCCGACGACGCCTACTTCCTCGAACTGCGGCTCAGGGCGGACCCGCGGGCCCTGGTCGCCGCGGTCGTCCCCGACGAGGACCCGGCGCGGGAGCCGACGATCAGCCTCGACCCGCGGGGGCGGGCCGTCGACATCCCGTACGAGATGATGCGCTGGTTCCTGCGGCTGGTCGAGGAGGAGGTCGACGCCGTCCGCGCCTGGATGCGGCTGCGCCCCGAACTCGTCGCGCTGGTCCACCGGTTGCGCCGGGAGCACCAGGGCGTGATCGACGACGAGGGGTTCCCGGGCGTCCTGGCGGAGGTCCGCGCCGCCGTGCCGGAGGCCGACGTCGCCGCCGTGCTCCGGGCCGCCTTCGGGGCGGAGGGCGAGCGGTTGCTCCGGGGGCCGGGGGTGCGATAACCCGGTGGCGGCCGGGGGTGGTTGCGAAGGAGGATGCCGGGCATGACCGAGCAACCCGTGCGATGGACCGAGGCGACCGTCTACCCCGACATGTGGGCCGACCCGGACGACGACCCCCGCAACAGTGAGGGCCCGAGCCCGGACGGCGAACTCGCCACCCTCCAGGACTACCTGACGAACTACCGGCTGACCCTGCGGATGAAGTGCGACGGCCTGGCCCCGGAGCAGCTGGCCCGCCGCTCGGTGCCGCCGTCCACGATGTCGCTGCTCGGCCTGGTCCGGCACCTGGCCCGGGTGGAACGGGACTGGCGGAACTGGATCACCGACGGCGAGCCGCTGCCCAAGCTGTACGGCGGGCGGGACGCGGACTTCGACGGGGCCGTCGGCGAGCAGGCCGTGGTGGACGCAGCGTTCCACGACCTGGAGCGCGAACAGGCCGCGCTGGACGCCGCGTTGGCCGGGTATCAGGACCTGGGCGAGCGGGTCGGGAAGGACCGGCTCTCGATCCGGGAGCTGCAGGTGCACCGGATCGAGGAGTACGCCCGCCACTGCGGCCACGCCGACCTGCTGCGCGAGTGCGTGGACGGCCGGGTGGGCCAGTAGCGCCTCAGCGCCGGCGGCCGCTCCGACCGGGGCGGCCGCCGCCCTTGCCCGCACGGGGCCCGGCCCCGGCGCCCGCGGCGGGAGCCGGGGCGGTCTCGGGC
>NZ_JBHVEU010000481.1:0-6594 GCF_042802075.1 Kitasatospora sp. NPDC057518 | reverse complement strand
GGCGTGCAGCCCGGGCGCGGCGGCGAGGAAGCCGTCGGAGCCGGCCGTCCAGGCCGCCCCGGCGGCGTCCGTCACCGTGGCGCCCGCCTCGCGCGCGATCAGCGCGCCGGGCAGCAGGTTGCCCGCGTCCAGGCCGTACTCCCAGAACAGCGCCAGGTGCCCGGAGCCGACCTGGGCCACCTGGAGCGCGGTCGGGCCGAGGTTGCGCACCGCCAGGACCGCGCCCGCCATCGCGGACAGCGACTCGCCGGCCCGGCGCAGCGCCACCGGGTCGGCGGCCACCCGGGGCGGCTGGCTGGTGGCGGCGACGGTGACGGCCAACTCCCGTTCCAGGGGCGCGATCGGCCGCCCGTCCAGCTCGGCCCCGCCGCCGAGCACCGCCCGGTAGGTGCGGCCGTCCTGCTCCGGGGCGTGCACCACGGCCAGCACCGCCGCGCCGTCCCGCACCAGCGTGGCGGTCACCGCCCAGTGCGGCTGCCCGAGCAGGTACTGCACCGCGCCGTCGGTCGCGTCGCACAGCCACCACTCGCCTTCGGCGGGCACCGGGCCGTCCAGTTCCTCGGACACCCAGCCGGCCCGGGGGCGCAGCGCCGTCAGCCGCTCCCGCAGGGCGGCGGCCGCCGGGCCGTCCAGATCGGCGAAGCGGGCCGCCGCCTCCTCGACGGTCCGCGCCGTGACCGGCTCGGCGGACCGGCGTGCCGCCAGCCCCGCACCGACCTCGCGCACCGCGGCCTCCACGCCCTCCGCCAGCCTCCACAGCCCGTCCGTCACGGTGACTCCTCCTCGCTCCGGGCCGGTGTCCGCTCCGGCCGCCCGGGACAAGGAGTACCGTCGGGGCTGCCGAACAGGACGCAGCAGCCGCCGGAAGTGGCGGGGATCGGACACCATGGACCTCTCCACCGCCGATCCGGACAGCGTGCTGGACGCCCTCGACCGCCGCCTGGTGTGCGCCCTCCAGGTGGACGGACGGGCCGAGCCCGGCCGGATCGCCGAGGTGCTGGGCGTCTCCGCCCGGACGGTCACCCGCCGGCTGGGCCGGATGCGGCAGGCCGGGGTGCTGCGGGTGGTCCGGCTGCCGGACGTCGAGGACGCCGCCGTGGGCGCGCTGCTGCTGCGGGTCCGGGTGCTGAGCGGCCGGGTGGACGCCATCGCGCGGGCCCTCGCCGACCGCCCCGACGTGCCGTTCGTCGACGTGATGCTCGGCGGCCACGAGGTCGGGGCCGTGGTGCTCACCGACGCCGGCTCCCGCGACCGGCTGCTGTACGGGCAGCTGCCCGCGACCGGCGCCGTCACCGAGACCACCACCCACGCGGTGCTGCACGCCTTCGCCGACGCCGGGCAGTGGCGGGCCGGGTACCTGACCGGGGAGGAGGCCGCCGCGCTCGCCCGGTCCGCCGTCCCGCGCCCCGCCGCGCCCCCGCCGCTGGACGATCTCGACCGCACGCTGCTGGAGCGGCTCGGCGAGGACGCCCGGCAGTCCCACGCCGTATTGGCCGCGGCCGTGGGCGCGCCCGAGTCCACGGTGCGCCGCCGGCTGCACCGGCTGGACGGGGCCGGGCTGCTGCGCACCCACGCCACCGTGGACCCGCGGCTGCTCGGCCTGGCCGTGGACGCCAACCTCTGGCTGGACGTGCCGCCCGGCCGGATCGCCGAGGTCGGCACGGTGCTGGCCCGCCACCCGCGGGTGCACGGGGTGTTCGCCACCAGCGGCCCGGCCAACCTGCTGGCCACGGTGTTCTGCCCGGACCACGGCGAGCTCTACCGCTTCCTCACCGACACCCTCGGACCGCTCGGCGTCACCCGGGCCGAGACCACCATCACCGCCCGCGCGGTGAAGCGGGCGGGCGTCCTGCTCCGGCAGCCGCCCCGGCGGCCGTAGCCCGGGGCCCGGCTGCCGTAGCCCGACGACCGTGCCCGTGCGGGCGCCCGCCCTTACCTGCGGGGTAATCGACGCCCGCCGCCGGGCCGGGCAGGGTGGGGGCACCCGGTGCGGCCGCCACGGTCCCGGGGCCCACCCCCGACAGGAGGCGATCCGCCATGTCCGCCCACGCGAACACCCTCAGCCCCGCCCGGCCAGGTTCCGTCTTCTCTCCGTGGACGGTGCGCGGCGCCCTGACCCTGGACGCCCTGGTGACCGGCGGCAACGGCCTGGCCTACCTGGCCTTCTCCGGTCCGCTCGGCGAGCTGCTCGGCGCGGGCCGCACCACCCTGGTCGAGGTCGGGCTGCTCCTCCTCGGGTACGCCCTCGCGGTCGGCGCGCTGGCCGCCCGGCGGCAGCCGCCGGGGCCGGGGGTGCGGGCGGTGATCGGCGTCAACCTGGCCTGGGTGGTGCTCAGCCTGGTCGCGATGGAGGTGTGGCTGGAGCCGACCACCGCCGGGTTCGTCTGGATCCCGGTGCAGGCCGCGGCGGTGGCCCTGTTCGCCGTCCTCCAGTTCACCGCCCTGCGGCGCCGGGCCCGGCAGCAGGGTTAGCGCTCGGGGCCGACCACGGACTGCAGGAACCGCACCGTCTCCGCGTCGGCCGGCAGGAAGGTCTCCATGGCCAGCTCGGAGACGGTGACGTCCAGCGGCGTGTTGAAGGTCGCGATGGTGGAGAGGAAGGAGAGCACCCGCTCCTCGTACCGGATCCGCAGCGGCAGCGCGAACGGGGACCCGTACGCGCCCGGCCCGTCCACCCGGTCGTCGGCCGGCTCGTCCGCCGGGTCGCCGGCCGGTTCGGGGTAGCCGCGGACCTCCTCGTACAGCCGGCGCAGCGGCTCGGCGCGGACCAGCTCCAGCTGCCGCTCCATCCGCTCCAGCAGGTGCCGCCGCCACTGCCGCAGGTTGACGATGCGCGGCGCGAGCCCGTCGGGGTGCAGGGTGATCCGGATCGCGTTGAACGGCGGCTCCAGCAGGTGCGGGGCGACGCCGTCCAGGAGCAGTCCGAGCGAGCGGTTGGCCGCCAGCACCCGGAAGGACCCGTCGACCACGACCGCCGGGTACGGGTCGTGGGCGGCCAGCAGCCGCTCCAGCCCGCCGCGCAGTGCGGCCATCGACGGGTCGTCCAGCGGTGTCTCGGGGTAGTGCGGGGCGTAGCCGGCCGCCAGCAGCAGGGCGTTGCGCTCGCGCACCGGGACGTCCAGCTCCTCGGCCAGCCGCAGCACCAGCTCGCGGCTGGGGCGGGAGCGGCCGTTCTCGACGAAGCTGAGGTGGCGGGCCGAGGAGTCCGCCCGCAGTGCCAGTTGCAGCTGGCTGAGCTGCCGTCGTACCCGCCAGCCGCGCAGCAGCGGACCGACGCCGGTTCCCGTCGGGCTGCCCATGCCCGCCATGATCGTCATGGCCCAGGACGGTACTCGAACCACCCCGGTCGGCGGGAGGGGGCGCGGGGGACCAGGCGACAAGGAGCCCGGGGCCCGGGGGATCAGGGCTGGGGGATCAGAGCCCAAGGGATCCGGGGCTCAGACGCCGGTGCTGGACCCCGGGCGGATGACCATGAGCACCACGACCACGGCCCACAGCAGGTTGAACACCCCGGCGGTCATCGGCAGCAGCTTCAGGCCGCCGACGGCCTTGGCGTGCTGCTCGTCCGACGGGTCGAGTTCGAGCGCGTCCACGGCGGCCTGCTGGCCGGGCAGCACGAAGAGCAGGAGGGAGAGCGCGGCGATCGCGGTCAGCACCATCGAGACGATCACCCAGGACTGCCCGAGCACGTCCATCACCTGGGCCAGGCCGATGCCCAGCACCGGCACCGCGACCCCGAGCAGCGCGTAGACCTGGGTGATCCGGTGCAGCACCCGCAGCACGCCGGCGTCGGAGGCCCGGTCCGGTCCGCCCGCCAGCGCGGCCTTCGCCCGGCGCGGGAACATGCTGACGGCCACCGCGACCGGGCCTATGAACAGGACCGACACGAGGACGTGCAGGCTCAGCAGGAACTTGGCCATGGCGGGGCACCCTCTTGAATCCGGTGGGCAGCTGGTCGGCTGGGGGCGGGGCGCACGCGATCGGCGGGCCCACGACCAGGCACGCTAACACCGCTTATTCACCGGCCCACCGCGCGGGTGGGCGCCGGAGCCCGCCGCCGGAGCCCGCCGATGCCCGGCGCCCCGCCCCCTTCGCTCAGCCGGCCGCCGTGAGCTCCACGATCCGGGGCGGGGCGGTGCTGACGGCCGCGACGGCGGCGGCGTGCTCCGGGTCGGTCCAGTCGAGCAGGTGCAGGTCCTCGTACTGGCTGCGCAGCGGGGCGCCCGGCGGGACGGTCAGCGGCAGGGCGGAGAGGTCGACCCGGCCGAGGGTGTCCAGGGTGGCCCGCCCGATCTTGATCAGCGACTCCTTGCGCACCCAGAGCCGCAGGAACGCCCGCTCCGGCTCCGGGTCGGCCTCGACCAGGGCGAGCTCGGCCGGGGCGAGCACCCGGCGGGCGACCGAGCTCAGCGAGCCGCCCCGGGTGGACAGCTCGACGTCGACCCCGACCGGCTGGAACCCGGCGCCGGCCGCGACCACGCCCCGGGTGTGCGACAGGCTCACGTGCACCCCGGGGTGGTCCGGCAGGTAGGGCTTGCCGTGGTCGGCGAGCCCGCAGTCCGGGCACTGCTGGGCGAGGACGAGGCCGGCCACCGGTACGCCGAGCAGCCGGGCGGCGCAGAGCCGGACCAGGACGTGGCCGGCGGTGAAGTCGGTCCGCCCGGACTCGTGCCGGAAGCGCGCGGCGCGCTCCCGCTCCATGGCGGTCAGCAGGTGCTCGCCCGCCTCGGGGTGCCGCAGTACGGCGTCGGCGGACGCGACGGCGACGAGCGGCGCGCTCTGTTCCTGGGCCTCGGTGGTCATGCCTCCAACCTAGGGCCTTGCCGTCCGTCGGCGCCCGCCCGAGGGAGCGCTGCTCCGTACGGATGAATTTCGGATCCGATCTGAGGGTCTGTAAAGTGCGGATGGTCCGTTTTGGGGTTGGATGTCCCGGATCTGTGAGATCGCCAGCAGATGGCACGGAACACGGCAGGTCGTCCCGGCCTGTCCTTTTCTCATGCACGGAGGAATTGTCGATGGGTCAGGCCACCGGTTCGCCGGATCACAGAACGACCGCCGTGAGAACACCGGCCACACGACGGCGCCGGGCCGTCCGGGTGGCGGTGGCGACCGCCCTCACCGCGCTGCCGCTGGCCGCGGTGCTGACGGTCGGTTCCGCCGCCCCGCTGGCCCCGCCGCTGGGCGCCTGCTCGGGGCCCGACTGCCCCGCCACCTGGCCGCCGCCCAACAACGGCGACTTCCCCGGCCGCGACGCCACCATCAACGTCTTCACCGGCGGCGACTACACGGTGACCGGGCGCGCCGCGGAGGCCGAGGGCAAGATCGTCACGCTGGGGAACCTGACCGTCGACAAGAACGGCGGCGGCATCTACAACATGGGCGTCGTCGGCGTCGGCTCGCGCGTGGTGCCGCCGAACGGCAGCGACTTCGTGACCACCGGCGGCAACGTCGACGTGCTGACCGGCAACGCGATCCTGATCGGCGGCAGCGACTCGCACGGCCCGGCCTTCGGCAACCTGCGCCACGCGGGCTCCGTCACCGGCACTGTGAACATCGACCCCACCGGCGAGTCGATCCAGGACCCGAACGCGGCCGCGCCCTACCAGTCGGTGCTGACCCAGATCGAGGAGGTCTCCGACTGCGTCGGCCGGGCCACCGCGACCGGCACCGTCGACATCTCCCCGAGCCAGGCGACCTTCACCGGCGACGGGACCAGCATGAAGCAGGTCTTCAACGTCACCCAGAACCTCGCCTCGCCGTCCGGCGGGCAGATCGGCCTGGTCTTCAACAACATCCCGGCCGGCGCCACCGTCGTGGTGAACATGCTCGGGGACAGCCCGATCATCAACACCTACACCGGTACCGGCCTGGCCGGGGACCAGACCACCGACATGCGCTCGAAGCTGATGTACAACTTCCCGACCGCGACCTCGGCGCAGATCCTCGGCAGCGCCCAGTTCCAGGGCTCGGTCATGGCCGGCAATCCGGGCGGCACCACGACCATCGCCCAGCCGGGCATGAACGGCCGGGTGTACCTGGCGGGCAACCTGGTCCACACCGGTACCGGCGGCTACGAGATCCACAGCTACCCGTTCGACGGCGACCTGCCGGACTGCGCCGTGACGCCCAGCCCGTCGCCGACCTCGCCGACGCCGTCCCCCTCGCCCACGTCCCCCTCACCGACCTCGCCGAGTCCGACGTCTCCGTCGCCGACCTCGCCTTCTCCCACGTCGCCGTCGCCGACGTCCCCGTCCCCGACCTCGCCGAGCCCGACGTCCCCCGCGCCGACCTCTCCGGCACCGACCTCGCCGTCGGCCAGCGCGACGACGTCGAGCGCCGGTCCGGGCCCGACCAGTCACCACCCGACCAAGGCACCGACCAGCCAGCACCCCGGTGGCGGTGAGCTGCCCTCCACCGGTGCGGGCAACGCCCCGGTGGTCTTCGGCCTGGCGGGCGTCAGCCTGCTCGGCCTCGGCGGCCTGGCCGTACTGGCCGCCCGCCGCCGCGGCCGCCACAGCTGACGGACCGTACGGCTGACGAACTGACGAACTGATCAGCCGGACAGCGGCGCAGGCCGCCCGAGTCGACCCCGAC
>NZ_JBHVEU010000480.1:0-6597 GCF_042802075.1 Kitasatospora sp. NPDC057518 | reverse complement strand
CCGGTGTAGTCGGCGTAGTGGCGGGGGTTGTCGGCGAGCCGGTAGTAGCCGGGGTTGGCCCACGGCCTTTACCGCGTACGGCTGTCGCGGCGCGGTCGGTGCGGCGTACGGCGGCCCGTCAGATCCGGTCGCAGGCCTGCGCCCGCAGCGCGCGGGCCAGGTCGTCCCGGCGCTCCAGCACCAGGCGGCGCAGCGCCGGCGCGGCCTGCGGGTGCCCGGCCAGCCAGCCGTCGGCCTCGGCCAGGGTCTGCTCGGAGGCCTGGGCGAGCGGGAAGAAGCCGCCGACGATCCGGATCGCGATCTCGATGGTCCGGTCGGCCCAGACCCGCTCCAGCAGCTTGAAGTACGGCGCCGCGTAGAGGGCCGTCAGGTCGCGCTGGGAGGGGATCGAGAAGCCCCCGGTGTTGGCCTCGACCAGGGCGCTCGGCAGCTCGTCCGAGTCGATCACGGCCGACCAGGCGGCGGCCTTGGCCTCCGCGGTGGGCCGGGCGGCCAGGCACTGGGTGTGGTGCCGCTTGCCGCTCGCGGTGTTGTCGGCGGCCAGCTCGGCGTCGAGCTCCTCGTCGGCGGCCTGGCCGGCCGCGGCCAGCGCCAGCCACAGCGACCAGCGCAGGTCCTGGTCGACCTCCAGGCCGTCGATCCGGGCGCTGCCGGACAGCAGGCCGCGGACCAGGCCGAGGTGCTCGGCGCCGCCCGCGGTCTGGGCGAGGAAGCGGGCCCAGGCCAGCTGGTGGTCGCTGCCGGGGACGGCCTCGCGCAGCTCGCGCAGGGCGCCGTCGGCGAGCAGCCGGCCGCCCTCGCCGCGCCAGGCCGGGTCGGCGTACAGGTCGACGGCGGTCTTGGCCTGGGCGTGCAGCGACTGGAGCACGCCGATGTTGCCCTCCTGGCCGGCGAAGCGCAGCACCAGGGCGACGTAGTCGCGGGCCGGCATCAGGCCGTCCCGGGTGAGGTTCCAGACCGCGGACCAGGTCAGCGCCCGGGCCAGCTCGTCGCGGATCTCGCCGAGGCCGGCCCGCAGGTTCTCCAGCGACTCCTCGTCGAAGCGGATCTTGCAGTAGGTCAGGTCGTCGTCGTTGAGCAGCACCAGCGCCGGGCGGGGCAGGCCGGCGGCCTCGGTGACGACGGTCCGGGCGCCGGTGACGTCCAGCTCGATCCGCCCGGTGCGGACCAGGGCGCCGTCCGCGTCCCGGTCGTACAGGCCGACCGCGATCCGGTGCGGGCGCAGCACGTCGCCGTCCTGGAGCACGGCCAGCTCGGTGATCCGGCCCTCGGCGTCGGTGGTGACCTGCGGGGTGAGCGCGTTGACCCCGGAGGTCTGCAGCCAGGCGGCGGCCCAGGCCTTGAGGTCGCGGCCGCTGGTCTCCTCCAGCACCTCCAGCAGGTCGCCCAGCTCGGTGTTGCCGAAGGCGTGGCGCTTGAAGTAGCGGCGGGCGCCCTCGAAGAACGCCTCCGAACCGACGTACGCCACCAGCTGCTTGAGGACGGAGGCGCCCTTGGCGTAGGTGATCCCGTCGAAGTTGAGCTTGGCGTCCTCCAGGTCCCGGATGTCCGCGGTGATCGGGTGGGTGGTGGGGAACTGGTCCTGCCGGTAGGCCCAGGCCTTGCGCTGGTTGGCGAAGGTGACCCAGGCCGAGGAGTAGCGGGTGCGGGCGCCGATCAGGCCGTAGGAGCCCATGAAGTCGGCGAAGGACTCCTTCAGCCACAGGTCGTCCCACCAGCGCATGGTGACCAGGTCGCCGAACCACATGTGCGCCATCTCGTGCAGGATGACGTTGGCCCGGGCCTCGTACGCGGCGTCGGTGACCTTCGAGCGGAAGACGTACTCCTCGCGGAAGGTGACGCAGCCGGGGTTCTCCATCGCGCCGATGTTGTACTCGGGGACGAAGGCCTGGTCGTACTTGCCGAAGGGGTACGGGTAGTCGAACTGCTCGTGGAAGAAGTCGAGTCCGAGCTTGGTGACGCCGAGGATCTCGTCCGCGTCGAAGTACGGGGCCAGCGACTTGCGGCACATCGCGGAGAGCGGGATCTCCAGCGCGGTGCCGTCGGCCAGTTCGCGGCGGTAGTGGTCGCGGGCGACGTGGTACGGGCCGGCGACGACGGCGGTGAGGTAGGTGGAGATCGGCCTGGTCGGCGCGAACTCCCAGGTGCGGGCGCCGTCCTGCTCGGTGACGTCCCCGTGCGGGGCGTTGGAGCGCACGTCCCAGGCGGCCGGGGCGGTCACGGTGAAGGTGAACGGGGCCTTCAGGTCGGGCTGCTCGAAGTTCGCGAACACCCGGCGGGCGTCGGCCGGCTCGTAGTGGGTGTAGAGGTAGGTCTCGCCGTCCACCGGGTCGACGAAGCGGTGCAGGCCCTCGCCGGTGCGGCTGTAGGCGCAGTCCGCCTCGACGGTCAGCACGTTCTCGGCGGCCAGGCCGTCGACGTGCACCCGGGCGCCGTCGTAGGCGGTGGCCGGGTCGAGGGCGCGGCCGTTGAGGGTGACCGAGCGGACGGCGGGGGCGAGCAGGTCGAGGAAGGTGTCCGCACCGGGCTGGGAGCAGCGGAAGGTGACGGTGGTGGTGGAGCGGAAGGTGCCGGCCTCCCGGTCCGGGGCCGAGGTCACGTCCAGCCGGACCTGGTAGCCGTCCACGGCCAGGATGCTGGCCCGCTGCTGCGCCTCGTCGCGGCTGAGGTTCTTGCCCGGCACGGCGGTACTCCTTTGTCCGGCTCGCACGGTGGTGCGCCTGTGGGTGGTGCGGTCTCGGCGCGGGGTGTGCCCCGCGCACGCGGGGTCATCCTTTCACGCCCCGCGGCGTCAGTACCATTGCACAGGCCGCCGCGTTCGCACCGGAATCAGCGGTGCGGGGCGGGTGTTGGCGTTCCCGGGGCGGAACTCCTCCGTGTCCCGGACCACCTCACGAAGGGCACCCGCAGTGACGACTGCCGCTGAGCGCAAGACCGCCGACTTCTGGTTCGACCCGGCCTGTCCGTGGGCGTGGATGACCTCCCGCTGGCTGATCGAGGTCCAGCAGGTGCGTCCGGTCGACGTGCGCTGGCACGTGATGAGCCTGTCGGTGCTCAACGAGCACCGGGACCTCCCGGAGAACTACCGGGAGCTGCTGGACAACGCCTGGGGCGCGGTGCGGGTCTGCGTCGCCGCCGCCGAGCAGCACGGGCCGGAGGTGCTCGGCCGGCTCTACACCGAGCTGGGCGTGCGCTTCCACAACCAGGGCCTGCCGCAGAACCGGGAGACCGTCGAGGCCGCCCTGGTGGCCGCGGGCCTGCCCGCCGAGCTGGCCGGCGCGGCCGACACGGACGCGTACGACGAGGCCCTGCGCGCCTCGCACCAGGAGGGCATCACCCTGGTCGGCGAGGACGTCGGCACCCCGGTGATCGCGGTCGAGGGCGCGGACGGCGAGCGGGTGGCCTTCTTCGGCCCGGTGGTCACCCCCGCCCCGAAGGGCGAGGCCGCGGCCCGGCTGTGGGACGGCACCCTGCTGGTGGCCTCCACCCCGGGCTTCTACGAGATCAAGCGCACCCGTACGGCCGGCCCGTCCTTCGAGTAACGGCGCCGGACACGCGGCAGGGCCCGGTACCGCTCGGTACCGGGCCCTGCCGCGTGCGCGGGGAGGTCAGCGGAGTGCGGCGGCGTCCCGGCGCTGCTTGAGCAGCCCGGCGACGGTGAGCGCTGCGACCAGCACGCCGGCCGCGTACAGCTGCTGGCGGTTGCCCTCGGTGGTGGTCATCAGGGCGAGGATGCCGGCCACGGCGGCCATCGCGATCCAGGTCAGGTACGGGTAGCCCCACATCTTCACGGTGAGCAGCTCGGGGGCCTCGCGCTCCAGCCGGCGGCGCATCCGCAGCTGGACCACGCAGATGAACAGCCAGACCACCAGGATCGCCACGCCGGTGGTGTTCATCAGCCAGGTGAACACGGTGTCCGGCCAGAACTTGGCGGCCAGCACGGCGCCGAAGCCGAACAGACAGGAGGCCAGGACGGCTCTGCGCGGCACCCCGCCGCCGACCTTGGCCAGCGCCTTGGGGCCCTGGCCGCGGCCGACCAGCGAGTACGCCATCCGGGAGGCGCCGTAGATGTTGGCGTTCATCGCGGACAGCAGCGCGACCAGCACCACCACCTGCATGATCAGTCCGGCGGCGGGCACCCCGAGGTGGCTCAGCACGGTGACGTACGGGCCGTCCGCGACGACCTTCGGGTCCTTCCAGGAGACCAGGGTGACCACCAGGGCCATCGAGCCGATGTAGAAGATCGCGATCCGCCACACCGCGGTGCGCACGGCGTTGGCGACGTTCTTCTTGGGGTCGTCGGACTCGGCGGCGGCGATGGTCACGGTCTCCAGACCGCCGTACGCGAAGACCGAGGCGAGCAGGCCGACGATCAGCCCGCTGACGCCGTTGGGCAGGAAGCCGCCCTCGCCGGTGAGGTTGTGCGCGCCGGGGGCGCCGGGGCCGATCACCCCGGCGATGCCGAGCCCGCCGAGGACCAGGAAGGCGATGATCGCGGTGATCTTGATGGCGGCGAACCAGAACTCGAACTCGCCGAAGTTCTTCACCGCGGTGAGGTTGCTGGCGCAGAAGAAGGCCATGAACAGGGCGACCCAGACCCAGGCGGAGACGCCGGGTATCCAGCCGTTGACGATCTTCCCGGCGGCGGTGGCCTCGGCGGCGACGCCGCAGCAGAGCATCACCCAGTACATCCAGCCGGCCGTGATCCCGGCCCAGGGGCCGATCTCCTTCTCGGCGTGCACCGAGAACGAGCCGGAGGCGGGGCGGGCGGCGGACATCTCACCGAGCATCCGCATGATCAGCATGACCAGGAGGCCGGAGAGCACGAACGCCAGGATGATCGCCGGGCCGGCGGCCGCGATGCCGGCGCCGGAGCCGACGAAGAGGCCGGCGCCGATCACGCCACCGAGGGCGATCATGGACAGGTGGCGCTGCTTCAGGCCGTGGGTGAGCTGCTGGCCACCCGGCGCCGGGGCCGCGGCCGGTCGGGTGCCGTCGGGGGTCCCGGGCGCCGGAGGGGCGGAAGTGGGGGCCATAGGGGTGGTTCCAGACTGTGCGGTATGCGACATGAGCTGTCCAATATCCGGCGCCGCCGCTGTCCATGCCAAAGATGATCGGTTCGGGCCCAGTATGCGGACCATGCCGAAACCCAAAGTGATCATGTTGTGACCAGGGGTTGTCCCGAGTCGGTTCCGACAACGCCCGAGGGCGGGGGTTTGTCCGAAACCGTGCCGTTCGCCCAGTGGATCACCGCGTAGGTTCACAGGTGTTCACTCACCTGGACTCTCACGGAGGAGCCCCGATGGCCACTGCCACCACCCCGATACCGCGCCGCGCCGTCCTCGCCGACCTGCTGCCCGCCGCCTCCACCCGCCTCGGCGCCCAGGCCCGCGACCTGGCCCTGGTGGCCGGCGGCGCCGCGCTGACCGGCGTGGCCGCCCAGCTGTCGGTCAACGTCCCCGGCTCGCCGGTCCCGGTCACCGGCCAGACCTTCGCCGCCCTGCTGGTCGGCACCGCGCTCGGCACCCGCCGCGGCGCCGCCTCGCTGGTGCTGTACCTGCTGGCCGGCATGGCGGGCCTGCCCTGGTTCACCGGCGGCGCCACCGGCTGGGCGTTCCCGACCTTCGGCTACGTGCTCGGCTTCGTCGTCGCCGCCGCCCTGACCGGCGCGCTGGCCCGTCGCGGCGCCGACCGCACCCCGGTCAACACCGCCGTCACCATGGTCCTCGGCAGCCTCGCCATCTACGCGGTCGGCGTCCCGTACCTCGCCCTGTCGCTGCACGTCCCGCTCGCCCGCGCCGCCGAGCTCGGCCTCTACCCGTACCTGGTCGGCGACGCCCTCAAGGCCGCCCTCGCCGCCGGCGCCCTGCCGCTGGCCTGGAAGCTGCTCGGCCGGCGCTGACCACCCCCGCCGCGCCGACCGCTCCCCGCCGGCGCCCCCGTTGTCGGGCCCGGGCGCACGCGCATGCCACACTCATGGCATGCGCGTGTACCTGGGCTCAGACCATGCCGGATACGAACTGAAGAACCACCTCGTGGAGTGGCTCAAGGGGGCCGGCCACGAGCCGGTCGACTGCGGGCCGCACATCTACGACGCCGAGGACGACTACCCGCCGTTCTGCCTGCGCGCCGCCGAGCGCACCGCCGCCGACGAGGACGCCCTGGGCATCGTCATCGGCGGCTCGGGCAACGGCGAGGCGATCGCCGCCAACAAGGTCAAGGGCGTCCGGGCCGCGCTGGCCTGGAGCGCGCAGACCGCCGAGCTCGGCCGTCAGCACAACAACGCCAACGTGATCTCCATCGGCGGCCGCATGCACACGGTCGAGGAGGCCACCGGCTTCGTCGAGGTCTTCCTCAAGACCCCCTACAGCGGCGAGGCCCGGCACACCCGCCGGATCGAGATGCTGAGCGAGTACGAGACCACCGGCGAGCTCCCGCCGATCCCGGCCCACCACCCGCAGGGCTGATCCCGCCACCCACCCTCTCCGGCGGCCGGCCGCACGCTCCCGTGCGGGCGGCCCGACCAGGTGCCGGTGGCCCCGCCCAAGGAGTGGGTGGTGGGGCTGCGCGGCGAGCGTGCCGAGGTGGCGCGCGCCC
>NZ_JBHVEU010000479.1:0-6621 GCF_042802075.1 Kitasatospora sp. NPDC057518 | reverse complement strand
GCCCGGGGGAGCACCCCCGGGCCCGGCCTCACCTGTCGTGCATCCTGCCGTGCGTCAGTGGAGCGTCAGCGTGGTGCCGTCCCCCCTCTCGGGTGCCGTCCCCCTCTCAGTAGCGCGGGTCCACCCGGTAGGTCGGGTAGTCCGGCACGTACCAGTGGCTGGAGTGCCAGATGCCGAAGGTGAACCGGACCCCGTGGCTGCCCCGCTTGTTGGCGGCCTTGAGGAACTTCTTGCCGATGCTCTTCATCAGGTAGGACAGCGCCCACAGGACCCAGCCGGCGGCCCGGGCGGCGATGTGCGGGAGCTTCTTCAGGATCCCGGAGATGCCCTTGGAGATCTTGCTGGAGACGACCAGCAGACCGCCGATGGTGTTGCCCTCGGCCCGGCTGAAGTTGGCGACCCACTTCTTCTTCCAGGACATGCCCGTCAGGTCGTCCATGGTGATCGGGTCGACCGGGTAGCCGTAGGCGTTCGGCGAGCCCTCCAGGACCGGGTCGGTCTGCAGGAAGCGGCCGGTGGTCGGGTCGTACAGGCGCACGCCCATCAGGGTGAGGCCGGAGACGCTGTCGGCCTCGCGCTGCGCCCCGCCGAGCCAGCCGTACGCGGCCGAGCCGGTGGCGTCGACGACGTTGCCGTACTCGTCGTAGTGGTAGACCGCGAGGTCCTCGGTGCCGTCGGGGGACATCTGGACGGACACGTCGCCGTGCAGGTTGGTCAGCAGCAGGACCGCGCCGCCGTCGGTGCCGGTGGCGGCCGTGAGCCGGCCGGTCAGGTCCAGGACGTTGCGGGTCAGCTTGCCGGCCGCGTCCTTGGACCAGGTCGGGCTGTCGGTGCCGCCGTCGAAGTGCCTGGTGTCCTGCGCGGTGACGGTCCAGGCGCCGTCGGTGCCCTTGGTCTCCGTGGTGGAGAGCGCCAGGCGGCCGGCGGCGTCCAGGTCCCAGGTCTTGCGGGTGTCGCCGAGGGTCTCGGTGCGGACCAGGTCGTTGGTGTGGTAGCCGACCTGGGTGCCCTTGGGCAGGGCGGTGGTGCGGCCGAAGGCGTCGTACACGTAGCCGGCGTCGGTGAGGCGGTCGGCGGTGTCGTAGCCGTGGGTCTCGGCCTGGGTGACGGTGTCCGCCGTGGCCGGGTCGCAGTCGTCGGTGACGCTGGTGCGGTTGGTCCGGTTGCTGCTCCTGTCGAACGCGTAGGTCCGGGTGGAGCAGGCCAGGCCGGTGCTGTCGGCGGCCTTGGTGAGGCGGCCGGTGGCGTCGTAGGTGTAGCCGCTGGTGGTGCTGTTGCCGTCGCTCTGGGTACGGCCGGCCTGCTGTCCGTGGACGGTGAAGTCGGCGGTGTCGGCCAGCAGGACGGTGCCCGCCTGGTTGGTGTAGGTCTTGCCGGTCTGGACGCCCTGGCTGTCGTAGCTGCTGGTCAGGGTGTTGCCGCCGGGCATGGTCTGGGAGACCAGCCGGCCCTCGACGTCGTAGGAGGCGGTGAAGGTGCCGGCCACCGAGTCGGTCAGGGAGGTGGGCAGGCCGCGCGGGTCCTTGGCGGTGTCGTAGCCGTAGGTCACGGTGGACGGCACCGAGTCGGACTTCTTCACCGGGCGGTCGAGCTTGTCGTACTCGGTGGTGGTGACGTTGCCGGCGCCGTCGTCGTAGGAGACCTGGCGGCCGAGCCGGTCGTAGCCCTGGGTGACGGTGGCCTTGCCGTTGCTGGTGGTGGCCAGCTCGCCGTTGGCGGGGTCGTAGCCGAACACCGTGTCGGCGACCGCGGTGCCGGTGCCGCCGCTGATCGAGGTCTTCACGGCGCGCCCGGCCGTGTCGTAGCCGCGGGTGGTGGTGCGGGTGACGCCGTTGGCGGTCTCGGTCTGGACCGTGACGTTGCCCCAGCGGTCGTACTGGAAGGTCTTCGTCGGCAGCTGCGGCGGGTTGGCGCCGCCGCCGGCGATCTGCGCGGCCGGGGCGATCGAGCAGACCAGGTCGGCCCACTCGGGGTGGCCGGCGCAGGCGCCGGTCCCGGTGCCGGTGTAGTAGGTGGTGACGGTGGTGGCCGCGTCGGAGCCGGTGGAGTTCGGGCGGCTCTGCGAGGTCACCCGGCCGCTGGCGTCGTAGCCGGTGCTGGTGGTGATCTTCAGGCCGGCCGGGTCCTGGACGGCCGAGGTGGGCAGGCCCTGGGCCCAGTCGTAGCCGGTGGCGGTGGTCCGCGTGTCGGCGTCGGCGGCGTAGCCGTCGATCCGGGCGCCGACCGTCACCGAGGTGGTCATGTCGCTGACCGCGGCGTTCGCCGGGCGGCCCTCGTCGTAGCCGTTGACGGTGTGGGCGCGGGCCGGGACCTCGTCGCCGGCGGCGAGCGCCGGGGAGCTGCCGGAGGCGGCCACGCCGTGCTCCAGGGTGACCAGCTGCAGCGGGTCGTACTGCTCCAGCAGGCGCTTGCCGTCGGCCGAGTGGACCGAGGTCGAGGAGAGCACCTGGGCGCGGTCGGCCGTCGAGCGGCCGGCGATGCCGAGGGCGCGCAGCTTGTTCAGGTCGTTGCCGGTGGTGGCCAGGGCGAGGACGCGGTTCTCCGCGGAGAGGGTCCGCACCGGGCTGCCGTAGGCGTTGTACTCGGTGGTGGTGATGCCGCCGCCGGGGGTGGCGGTGTTGACCTCGCGGCCGGAGGCGTTGGTGTACGTCACCGAGGCGCGGTTGTAGCCGGCGGTGCCGAGCGCCTTGCCGTCGTGGGTGGCCGGGACGGCGTCGGGCGGCAGGACGGCGGTGGCGTCGGTCGGGGCGTCGCTCTGGCCCCAGGCCGCGACGTCGGACGGCGCCAGCGGGTACGGCGCGTTGGCGCCGCTCAGCGGGACGTCGTAGACGACCGAGGTGGTCGCGGTGCCGTCGGTGACGTCCTTGCTGCCCTGCTTGAGGGTGGGCCGGGAGGCGGCGAGCAGCATGCCGTCGCCGGCGGTGGCGGCGTTGCCGGCCTTGCCGTACTCCAGGGTCCACGGCAGCTCGCCGGGCTCGGTCACGGTGGTGACCCGGCCGGCCGCGTCGTAGCCGTACGCGGTCTTCAGCGCGGGGCTGATCCGCGGGTCCCAGACCTCGCGCAGCCGGCCCTGGGCGTCGTACGCGTACTGCGAGACGGCGACGGGGGTGGCGGTGGCGGCGCCGGGGTCGGTGGACCACAGGCGGATCTGCTTCACCTGGCCGGCCGTGTCGCCCAGGGCGGACGCGGTGGCGGTGGTGGTGTCGGCGTAGACGTACTCCAGCACCCGGCAGCCGGCCGTGGACGGCACGGCGGCGCAGTCGGCGGAGGCGGTCGCCGAGGACGGCGCGACCACGTACTTCGGGCGGGCCAGGGTCTTGCCGCCGGAGACGACCTTCTCCGAGACCACCGAGGTGGTGGAGTTGTCGCTGGGCAGCGAGGAGCCGGAGGCCTGCCAGGTGGTGGCGGCCGGGTCGACCTTGGCGAAGGTGACGGTGGTGCCGTCGGTGTCCTTCAGCGTGAAGGAGCCGGTGAGCGCACCGGTCAGGGTGAGGTTCTCGGCACCGGGCTCGGGCTTCCAGCCGCCGGCGCCGGTGGCGGTGAAGCCGGTCTCGGAGCCGTCCGCGGAGACCACCGAGAGGGAGGTCGCCGAGGTCTGGCGGACGTAGGAGTAGGCGGCGTCGGTGAGTTCGGCGGTGGTGCCGGAGCTCCACTGCGGGCCGAAGATCGCCGCCTGGCCCTCCTGGGCCGAGCCGTTGGCGGGCCGGCGGGAGGAGAAGGAGCGCTCGGCGTGCAGGCCGAAGGCCTCGGCGTCGCTCTCGGAGAGGGTGAGGTCACCGGTGAGGGTGTTCACCTCGCCCGGGCCGACCTTGGTCTCCGGCGCGGTGCCCGCGTTGCGGTCCACCGTGACGGTGTTCGGCTCGGTGGCGTCGGTGGCGGTGCCGTCGGTGAACACCGCGCGGACGTCGACCGGGCCGTTCTCGGCCAGGGTGTCGGTGATGTTCCAGGTCAGCGCGGCCGGCTTGCCGCCGGGGGCGGTGAACGGCCAGGCCGTCACCGGCTTGCCGTCGGTGGTGGCGACGTTGGCGACCGGGACGTCCTTCCAGGCGTCCGTCTCACCGCGCCGGTACTGGTAGCGCACCCCGGTGTAGGTGCTGTTGCCCTCGGCCTGCAGCGAGGTGCGGCGGGCCGGGCGCTCGCCCGCGCCCGGCGCGACCAGGGCGGAGCCCTTGCCGGCGTAGAAGGCGTACGTCCTGTCGGCGGAGACGTTGCCCGCGGCGTCCCGGGTGTGCGCGGTGACGGTGTGGGAGCCCGCCTTGAAGGTGAGCTTGGCGCTGACCGGGGTGCCGGTGGTGGCCGCGGTGACCCAGGCCCCGCCGTCCAGCCGGTACTGGATGTCCTTCACGTCGCTGGTCGGCGGGGTGAAGGTGAAGGTGCCGCTGTAGCTGCCGTTGGCGTCCGGGGTGCCCGCCCACTGGCCGGCCGGGAAGTCCCCGGAGGAGACGGTGGTCGCACCCGGCGCCGTGGTGTCCACGGTGAAGGTGCGGAAGCCCGACCAGGCGCTGTTGGCGGTGCCGTCCCAGGAGCGCGAGCGCCACTTGTAGGCGCCCGGGGCCAGCTTGGTGCCCGGGGCCCAGGTGAACGTCGAGCCGGAGGCGGCCATGGCGGTGCGCCCGGACTGCAGCGCGGCCGTGCCGTTGGACGCCCAGACCTCGAAGTCCAGGGCGATGTTGCCGCCGTCGGGGTCGGTCGCCTTGGCGGACAGCGTCGGCGTGGCGTCGTTGGTCAGCGCGGCGTCGGCCGGGGAGACCAGCGTGGAGACACCCGGCGGGGTGTTGTACGTGACCGACAGGTACGGCGTGTTGGACGTCGCGTTGCCGGAGTTGAACTTCTTCCAGCCGTACGGGTCGGACTCGTCGGTGGCCCGGATGCCCAGGGTGTTGTTGGTGTTGCCGTTGGCGGCCCAGGCCTTGACCAGCGCGGTGATGTCCTGGTTCACCCAGCCGTCGTTGCAGGAGCTGGAGTAGCCCTTGGTCGCGGTGGACGTCGCCCACTTCCTGTTCCAGCCGGGCTGGGCCGTCCAGCGGGTGGCCGTGGTGGCCGTGCCGGTGTCCCAGACCTCCCAGCTCTTCGCGGTGCAGGACCAGCTGTGGAAGTTCCACAGGTTGAGCTTGCCGCCGGTGATCTGCTTCCCGCTGATCTTCGCCATCGGGAACTGCAGGAACGAACGCGCCACCTGGCCGGAGCCGTTGTTGCCCAGCTTCAGCTCGGTCTGCGAGGAGACGTCGGTGGCGTAGCCCTGCTGGACGAAGGTGTCGAAGCCGACGCCGATGTTGACCGCCGGGTCGACGGTCACCGGGTACTTCGTCTTCGGGTCGTTCAGGAAGGCGGCGTCCGGGGTCAGCGTCAGGTCGATCGCGTTCCCGTTCTGGACGACCTTCAGCGCGACCGGAGCGGTGCGGGTGTGGTCGCCGCTGCGCTCGTCGACCTGCGCGTCCCACATCACCGGGGCGGGCAGCTGGCCCTTCTCCTCGCCGGTCTTCGGGTCGAGGAAGGAGACCGAGTCGTCCGGGTTCTGCCGGGCCTGGAGGCCGGCCGCGTCCAGGGTGAGCGTCACGCTGCCGTTGGCGGCCACCGCCGAGCGGTCCTTGAGCTCCAGGAACTGCTCGAAGCCGGTCCGGGTGGACTCGATGACCAGGTCGGTGGCGGTGAGCGCGTCCGCGTACCGGGCCCTGGCGCCGTCCACGGTGGGAGCGGGCAGGGCGCCGCGCCAGGACAGCGACATCGCGGTGCCGTTGCCGTTGTCCAGCGAGACCAGCGGCGTGGCCGGGACCTGCTGGGCGCCGGCCGGGGCACCGGCGGCCTTGAACGCCGACGCGGCGGCGGGCGGGGTGGCGCCGGCCAGCGAGAGGTTGAGCGGGTGGCCCTTGGCCTTGACGCTGCCGTCCGACTGCCGCGCCAGGTCGACGTCGATCGGCTGGAGCCTGCCGGACTTGTCCTTGTAGCGGACCGGGCCGGAGGCGAGGTCCAGCGTGGTGGTGCCGTCCGGGTTGATCCAGCTGGTGGTCGACTCGGTGCGCTCGTCCACCACCTCGATCCGGCGGTTCTCCAACCGGGCCTTGAGGTGGGCGGTCGCGATGTCCTTGGCCTCGGCCGGGCCCAGGGCCTTGGCGGGCTTCGGGGACTGCTCCGTGGTGACGGCGACGGCCTGACCGGTCGTCATGATGACGGCGGCGGCCTCGACCGAGAGCACCACCGCCAGGGCGACGGCGGTGTGGCGCAGTACGCCGTTGCCGCGGCGAGGTGCGGAGGGGGGCGGCGAGCCGGCTTCGGCCCGCTGCCGCGGTGATCCGCCCGTGGGGCGTGACATGGAACTCCTCGACTGGTCCGTACGGGAAGGAAAGGTGGTCGGAAAACGGGGGGACGGCCGACGTGCTGATGGTGCGTCAGCCATGACGGGGTAAAGCGACAGCAAAGAACCGGCCAATCTCCCGGGCGGGAGGAACCGGTCGAAAGCTGCCTGGAAGGCCGGAAAGCGCCCGGGCGCGACGCGGGTGGCCGACGCTCTCGGGTACGGCGCGGGCCGCAGCGGGGCCCGGTGCGTTCCAGCGCGTCCCGGCGCGTTCTTCAGCGGCGGCCGGACGGGAGCCGGACGGCCGCCGGCAGGGCCCTGGCCAGCAG
>NZ_JBHVEU010000478.1:0-6623 GCF_042802075.1 Kitasatospora sp. NPDC057518 | reverse complement strand
ACTGTGTGGGGGGCTGGGTTTTGTTTTAAACACCCCGCCCCGGGCCCGTCCAGGGTCGAACCCTGGTCGGCCCCGGCCCCGCCCCCTGGTGCCCCGGCAGCACGCCGAAGGGGCGCCCTCCGCACTGGATGGCGCCCCTTCGTCATGTTCCGCGGCGCGGGTCACCCCGCCGGGAGGGCGGGTCAGCCGTTCCCGTTGCCGCCGCCGTGGCGGCCGCCGTTCCCGTTCCCGGGGCCGGGCGGGAAGGTGAACCCGCCGGGGAAGCCGCCGGGCAGCCCGCCGGGCAGACCGCCGGCCTGGTTGCCGGGCAGCCCGCCGGGCTGGCCCGGGTTGCCGCCCTGCTGCGGCGGCGGGGGGTTGCCGGCCGGCGGCTGCTGGGCGTTCGGGTCGGTGGCCGGCGGGGTGGTGCCCGGCGGGGGAGTGGCCGGCTGCGGGTCCGGGATGTTGGCGGTCTGGATCGGCTCCACGGGCGTGCCCTTGAGCGCCTGGTTCATCGCCAGCTGCCAGATCGGGCCGGGGCCGTCGGCGCCGAAGACCTCGGGGAAGTACTTGCCGCCGATGGTGATGTTCTTCATCTTGACGCCGCCGGCCGGGCCGCCGAGCCAGACCGAGGTGGCCAGCGACGGGGTGTAGCCGCTGAACCAGGCGGCCTTCTTCTCGTCGGTGGTACCGGTCTTGCCCGCGATCTTGCGGCCGTCGTCGAGGCCGAGGGAGGCCGCGGTGCCCTTCTCGGTGACGTTGAGCAGGACGGCGTTGAGCGAGTCGGCGGTCTGCTCGGAGAAGGCCTGGCTGCACTGGGACTGCGGGACGGGGACGTCCTTGCCGTCGACCGTGGTGATCTTGTTGATCGCGATCGGGGTGCAGTACTTGCCGCGGGCGGCGAAGGTCGCGTAGACGTTCGCCATGGTCAGCGGGGAGAGCTCCAGGGTGCCGAGGACCATCGAGGGCACCTCCTGGAAGGCGTCGCCCTTGGCGGACTGGGTGATGCCCAGCTTGTTCGCCATCTGCTTCATCGCGCAGAGGCCGACCTGCTGCTCCATCTGCACGAAGTAGGTGTTGACCGAGCGGGCCATCGCCTCCTTCAGCTGGTACGGCCCGACCTCGCTGTCCTGCTCGTTCTTCACCGTCTCCTTGGGCTTGACGGTGTTCTTCCAGGTGCCCGAGCAGGTGGACATCTGGGGGTACTCGATCTTGTTCTCGGACGGGAACGCCTGGGTGTTCGACATGCCCGACTCCAGCGCCGCCGCGGCCAGGATCGGCTTGAAGGTCGAGCCGGTCTGGAAGCCGTTGCCGCCGCCCATGGCCGCGTCCACGTTGAGGTTGACGACGGTCTGGTTCTTGTTCGGGTCCAGGCCGTACGGGCGGGTCTGGGCCATCGCCAGGATCTTGCCGCTGCCCGGCTCCATCATGGTCGCGGCGGCCGACACCGGGTCGGTCACGTTGACCTTCTTGGTGACGGCGTTCTGGGCGGCGGCCTGCTTGTCCGGGTCCAGCGTGGTGTAGATGTTCAGGCCGCCGGTGTTCCACAGCTTCTTGCGCTCGTCGGCGCTCTTGCCGAAGGCCGGGTCCTGCTTGACCACGTGGCGCACGTAGTCGCAGAAGAAGCCCATGCCGGCCTGGGCGGTGATGCAGCCGTTCTGCGGGTCCTTGTACTTCAGACCCAGCGGGGCGGCCTTCGCCTCCTTCGCCTGGTCGGCGGTGATGTGCTTGTTCTCCAGCATCTTGTCGATCACGACGTTGCGGCGCTTGAGCGTGTTCTCGGGGTAGCGCACCGGGTCGTACTGCGACGGGTTCTGGACCACGCCGGCCAGGGTGGCGGCCTCGGCGACGGTGAGGTCCTTGTTGCTCTTGCTGAAGTAGCGCTGGGAGGCGGCCTCGACCCCGTAGGCCTGGTGGCCGTAGAAGGTGATGTTGAGGTAGTTGGTGAGGATCTGATCCTTGCTCAGGTCCTCCTCCAGCTTGATGGCGACCTTGAGCTCCTGGATCTTGCGGCCCAGGGTCTTGCGCTGGGCCTCCAGGACGGCCGCCTGGTCGTCGCCGGCCTTCTCCACGTTGACGTTCTTCACGTACTGCTGGGTCAGCGTGGAGGCGCCCTGGGAGGCGGTGCCGCTCTCCGCGTTCTTGCTGATCGCCCGGAGGACGCCCTTGAGGTCGACGGCGCCGTGCTCGTAGAAGCGGGCGTCCTCGATGTCGACCTGGGCGTGCCGCATGAACGGCGACATCTGGTCCGCGGTGATGACGGTGCGGTCGCGCTCGTAGACCTTGGCGATCAGGCCGCCCTTGGCGTCGAAGATCTGCGTCGCCTGGGTGAGCGGCGGGGTCTTGAAGTCGTCGGGGATGTTGGCGAAGCTCTCCGCCGTGTCCTTGGCGGTCAGCCCGATGGCGCCGACGGCGGGCAGGGCGAGGCCTGCCAGCAGGACTCCGGAGAGCACGCTGACGCCCAGGAACTTCACGCCGTTGCCGGCGTGCTCCATCGGGGATCCGCCGGTCCGGCCGCGCGGAGCTCCGGTGTTGCCTGGGGGCTGGGTTGCCTGGGGGCGCTTCGGTGCCATGGGGAGAACCCTACGTCGCGGATTCCCGCACACCGGGGCAGGTGTTCGCCTAGGCTTGTCACAAGCTTGCGACAGCTTCGGTGCGTCAACATCGTTCACTCTTGTGGGCGAGAAGACTTGCCCGAATTACCCGCTGATGTCCGGGTTTTGAGGCAGCTGTGGCCTGCTGTGCCGGTGTGGTCGGTCGCACTCAGTGACGACTCCTGTGGCGAGAGTGGGGGTTCCGCTCTTGGCAAGGTGTGCGACCTGCGATCACTCCAACGAGTGAGCTGATCGCCACCCATAGTCCAATTGGGTCATTCGAGATTGAGCCCGAAGGGGCTGTTGCAAGCTGTCGTTCTTCCGTAACGTCCTCAACTGGCAACGGTGAATATGCCGTTGCCGCCGTGGGGGAGCCTCGATACGGGAGAGGACGGCGCCGGCATGGGCTGGGTTGACGACTGGAGTGCGCAGGCCGCCTGCCGCACGAGTGATCCGGACGAACTGTTCGTCCAGGGGGCGGCACAGAACCGCGCGAAGGCGGTGTGCAGCGGCTGCCCCGTCCGGACCGAGTGCCTCGCGGACGCCCTGGACAACCGGGTGGAGTTCGGGGTGTGGGGCGGGATGACGGAGCGCGAGCGCCGGGCGTTGTTGCGCCGCCGCCCGACCGTCATCTCGTGGCGGAGGCTGCTGGAGACGGCGCGCACCGAGTACGAGGAGTCCCTCGCGACCGGGGTGATACTGACGGACTACGCCCAGGCGGGCTGAGCCTGGCCGCACCACGCGGCCCGGGCCGGTCGGCCCCGCGGACGGGGGGCCGTGCCGCGCAGGGCCGGTGACCGCGCGGGCTAGACCGCGCCGTTGAGCCGGTCCCCGATGGCCCGCAGCCCGTCCAGGTCGTGCACGTCGCCCGGCAGCGCCGGCACCTCCACGATCGGCACGTCCGGGTACACCGAGACGAAGCGGTCGCGGGTACGGCGTTCGCGCCCCATGATCTGCATCCGCTCGGCGTGCAGCCGCAGCAGCCCGGCCGCGAGCAGCTCGGCCTCGGGCGAGGCGTGCTCCGAGCCGTTCTCCTCCAGGGCCTCGGCGGCCGCCAGCGCCCGTTCCGCGGTGAGCTGCGGTGCGCCCGTGCCGTGCACCCGGTTGAGCACCAGCCCGGCCAGCGGCATCCGGTCCGCGGCCAGCCGGTCCACGAAGTACGCCGCCTCGCGCAGCGCGTCCCGCTCCGGCGCCGCCACCACCAGGAACGCCGTGCCCGGCGCCTTGAGCAGCTGGTACGTGCGGTCCGCGCGCTCCCGGAAGCCGCCGAACATCGAGTCCATCGCGCTGACGAAGGTCTGCACGTCGGTGAGCAGCTGGGCGCCGAAGATCTTGCCCAGGGTGCCGGTGAGCAGGCCCATCCCGGCGTTCAGGAAGCGCATCGCGCTGCGGCCGCCGACCTTGGCCGGGGCGGTGAGGATCCGGATCACCCGGCCGTCCAGGAAGGACCCGAGCCGGTTGGGCGCGTCCAGGAAGTCCAGCGCCGAGCGGGACGGCGGGGTGTCCACGACGATCAGGTCCCACTCCTCGGCGGCGCGCAGCTGCCCGAGCTTCTCCATCGCCATGTACTCCTGGGTGCCGGCGAAGCCGGCCGACAGGGACTGGTAGAAGGGGTTCTCCATGATCGCCCGGGCCCGTTCGGGCTCGGCGTGGGCCAGCACGACCTCGTCGAAGGTCCGCTTCATGTCCAGCATCATGGCCTGGAGCTCGCCGGTGCCGTTCACCCCCTTGACCACCCGGGGGGTGTTGTCGAGCTCGGTCAGGCCCATCGACTGGGCGAGCCGGCGGGCCGGGTCGATGGTCAGCACCACGACCTTGCGGCCGCGCTCGGCCGCCCGCAGACCGAGGGCCGCGGCGGTGGTGGTCTTGCCGACGCCGCCGGAGCCGCAGCAGACGATGATCCTGGTCTTCGGGTCGTCGATCAGCTCGTCCACCGCGAGCCGCCGTCCGGTGCTCCGCACCCCGTTCGAGGTCATGCCGCCCCCTGCCGCTTCAGTTCGCCCGCCAGCCGGTACAGCCCGCCGAGGTCCACGCCCTCGCCCAGCAGCGGCAGTTCGTACGTCGGGAGCCGCAGCTGCTGGATGTCGGCGCGCTGCGCGCGCTCCAGCTCGACCCGCTCGGCGTGCTCCCTGGCCTGTTCCAGCAGCGGGTCGAGCAGCGGCTCCACCGCCGCCCGGACCCTCTCCCCGGTGCGGGGGCGGCCGCCGAGTCCGGCCTCGCCGAGCGCCAGGGCGACCTCCTCGCGGTGGTCCCCGTCCACCGCGGCCACCGCCGCCGCGTCCAGCACCGGCGGCCGGACCATGTTGACCATCACCCCGCCCACCGGGAGCCGCGCCTCGCGCAGCTCCTCGATGCCGTCGACCGTCTCCTGCACCGGCATCTCCTCCAGCAGGGTGACCAGGTGCACCGCGGTCTCCGGCGACTTCAGCACCCGCATCACGGCCTGCGCCTGGGTGTGTATCGGGCCGATCCGGGCCAGCCCGGCGACCTCGGCGTTGACGTTCAGGAACCGGGTCAGCCGCCCGGTCGGCGGGGCGTCCATCACCACCGCGTCGTAGCGCCGCCGGCCGTCCGGGTCCTTGCGCCTGGTCGCCTCGCAGGCCTTGCCGGTGAGCAGGACGTCCCGTACGCCGGGCGCGATGGTGGTGGCGAAGTCGACGAAGCCGACCTTCTGGAGCGCCTTCCCGGCCCGGCCGAGCTTGTAGAACATCTCCAGGTACTCCAGCAGCGCCAGCTCGGTGTCGATCGCCAGCGCGAAGACCTCGCCGGGCCCGCCCTCCGCGGCCGGCAGCCCGAGCTGGGCGCGGGAGACCGAGGCGATCCGGCGCTCCTCGTACGGGAGCGCGGCGATCCCGAAGAGCTCGGCGACGCCCTGCCGGCCCTCGACCTCGATCAGCAACACCCGTCCGCCGTCGGCGGCGAGGGCCAGGGCCAGTGCCGCGGCCAGCGTGGTCTTCCCGGTGCCGCCCTTGCCGCTGACCACGTGCAGCCGGACGCCCTCCCAGTCGGGGTCGCGCCGGGCCGCCTGGCCGGGGGTGCGTGCCACGCTCCGTCTCCGTCCGTCTCCGTCCTACGGGCGTCCCCTCCTGACGAGGGTGCCCCTCGCCAGGGTGCCCTCCCGCGAGGGTAACCAGGGAGCGCACCGGATGCCCGGAGCACCTGGGCCGTCAGGCCGGATCATGCCCTGTTTGTGCCCCACCTCACACGCCTCGCGGCGGGCGGCGCGGATCGCCGCGACGGCTCGTCTAGAGTCTGGCCATGACCAAGTGGGAATACATGACGGCGCCCCTGCTGGTGCACGCGACCAAGCAGATCCTGGACAACTTCGGCGAGGACGGCTGGGAGCTCGTCCAGGTCGTGCCCGGCCCGAACCCGGAGCAGCTGGTGGCCTACTTCAAGCGGGAGAAGAACGCATGAGCAAGGTCGAGTCGAAGCTCGCCGAGCTGGGCCTGACCCTGCCGGAGGTGGCCGCCCCGGTCGCCGCCTACGTCCCGGCCCTGCGGACCGGCGACCTCGTGTTCACCTCCGGCCAGCTCCCGGTCGTCGGCGGCAAGCTGCCGAGCACCGGCAAGGTCGGTGCCGAGGTGTCCCCGGAGGAGGCCAAGGACCTCGCACGGATCTGCGCGCTGAACGCCCTGGCCGCCGTGAAGTCGGTGATCGGCGACCTCGACCAGGTCGAGCAGGTCGTCAAGGTCGTCGGCTTCGTCGCCGCCGCCCCCGACTTCATCGGCGTCCCGGCCGTCGTCAACGGCGCCAGCGAGCTGCTCGGCGCGGTGCTCGGCGAGGCGGGCGTGCACGCCCGCAGCGCCGTCGGCGTCGCGGTGCTGCCGCTGGACTCCCCGGTCGAGGTCGAGATCCTGGTGCGGGTCAAGAGCGCCTGAGCGTGATCACGGAGGCGGGGCCGGGCCCGGCACACCGTCGCCTTCTTCGGCTTCGCCCCCGGATTCGCCTACCTCGACGGCCTCCCCGAACCCCTGCGGCTGCCCCGGCTGGACAGCCCGCGCGCCCGGGTCCCGGCCGGCGTGGTCGCCATCGCCGGGAACCAGACTC
>NZ_JBHVEU010000477.1:0-6625 GCF_042802075.1 Kitasatospora sp. NPDC057518 | reverse complement strand
GTGGTCGGCGGTGCAGCCGACCACCACGACCGTGTTTTCCGGGCGAGTTCCCGGAGGGCCGGGAGGGCCCGGAGAACGCGGAGAACGCGGAGACGGATCGTCATCGAACCTCCCGTGGAGCGGATTCCTGCGATTCGTCGGCGACCATAGCCCATGCCACTGACAATGGGATTCCGGCGTCAAGGTGACGGTCAAGACCAGGCTGGACCAGCAGGAATGACGTACTGTCACACTTTCCATTAACCGATTCCCGTGGCCGGATATCCGTGTTAGCGTGCGGGCCGCCGGCTTCTCTCGGACTCGGGAAAGTGGGGACGGAACATGCGGTACGAATTCTCCCGGCGGGGATTCCTGGGCGGTGCCGGCGCGGCGGCCGCCGGGATCACCGCCGCTTCCACGGGCGCGGCGGCGGCCGAGGGCGCGCGCCGGGAGCTGCCGAAGGGGCGGTCGGTGCTGCCCGGTGACCCCCGCTACCAGACCCTCGCCCAGGGCTTCAACCAGCGGTGGAGCAGCAGTCCCGCCTACATCCGGCTGGTGGGCGACGAGGCCGACGCGGTCGCCGAGGTGAACCGCGCGCTGGACGCCGGGCTACGGCCGACGGTCCGCGGCGGCGGGCACTGCTACGAGGGTTTCGTCGACAACGACCGGGGCGTCATCCTCGACCTCGGCACGATGCGCGGCGTCGCCGCCTCGACCGACAAGTTCGGCCGGCCCACCTACGGCGTCGACGGCGGCGCGACCAACTGGGACGTCTACACCACGCTGTTCCGCGAGTACGCCGTCACCCTGCCCGCCGGGTCCTGCTACTCGGTCGGCGCGGGCGGGCACGTCTGCGGCGGCGGGTACGGCCTGCTCTCCCGGCGGCACGGGCTCACCGTCGACCACCTCGTCCAGGTCGACGTGGTCACCGTCCGGGGCGGCCGGGCGGTGGTGACGAAGGCGCACCGCGAGGACGCGCCGGGCTCGCCCGAGCAGGACCTCTTCTGGGCCCACACCGGCGGCGGGGGCGGGAACTTCGGGGTGGTGCTGCGGTACCACTTCGCGTCGGACGTGCCCCAGCCGCCGCCCCGGGTCTGGCTGAGCAGCGTGGCCTGGCCCTGGGCCGAACTGCTCCGGCGGCCGGCCGACTTCGAGATCCTGGTGGCCAACTTCGGCGCCTTCATGGCCGAGCACAGCGGCCCGCGGGAGGCGGTGTACCAGGGGCTGTTCGCCATCCTCAAGCTCACCCACCACTCCAACGGGAACGTCGTCCTGTTCAGCCAGTGGGACGGAGCGGACCCGGCCCCGCTCGACGCCTTCGTGGCCGCCGTCGAACAGGGGATGACGACGCGCCCGGTGGTGCAGACCCGCTCGGCCGGCGGGCTGTTCCTGCCCTACCCGGAAAAGCGGCGCCGGATGCCGTGGTTCCAGGCGACCATGACGCTCAACCCCTCGGGAGACAACGAGCGGGGCAAGCACAAGTCGGCCTACCACCGGGAGCCGTTCGCCCCGGCGCAGATCGCCGCCTTCTGGGACTGGCTGACGCGGGACGTCGAGGGGGCGGACCTCTCGAACACGGTGGTCCAGATCGACTCCTACGGCTGCCGGATCAACGCCCGCCGCCCCGAGGAGACGGCCGTCCCGCAGCGCGACTCGATCATGAAGCTGCAGTACCAGACGCACTGGACGGACCCGGCCGAGGACGAGAAGCACCTCGCCTACCTGAGCGGGCTGTACCGCGACGTCTACCGGGAGACGGGCGGTGTCCCGGAGGTCGACACCGCGACGGACGGTGCCTACGTCAACTACCCGGACACCGACCTGGGCACCGCCGACCAGCCCGACCCGGACTACCCGCGCCTCTACTACAAGGGCAACTACCCACGGCTGCAACGCACCAAGGCCTACTGGGACGGGGAGGAGGTGTTCCACCACGCCCAATCGATCATCCCGGCCGGGCCCTGAGTCCGAGCGCCGGCGCCCCACGGGGGCGGGGAGGCACCCCGCATCCCCACCCCCGTAGAGCAGTCCGGTCACGCGCACCCGTAGCGCACACCGGGATCAGCCCCGGGGCCCGGGCCCGTTCCGCTAGGCGGCCTGCTCCGCCTCCTCCTCGACGATCCGTCCGTCCCGGACCTCGATCACCCGGTCGGCGAGCCCCATCAGCGTCGGGTCGTGGGTGGCGACCAGCACGGTGACGCCCTCGCTGCGCACCACCGCGCGCAGCAGCTCCATGATCGAGCGGCCGGTCTCGGAGTCCAGCTGACCGGTCGGCTCGTCGGCGATGATCAGGCTGGGCTGGTTGGCCAGCGCACGGGCGATGGCGACGCGCTGCTGCTGGCCGCCGGAGAGCTCGCCGGGGCGCTGGTTGGCGTGGTCGGCGAGGCCGACCAGGGCGAGGAGGGTGTGGGCGCGCTCTTCGCGCTCGGCGGCCGGGGCCTTGCGCAGCCGCAGGGGCACGCCGACGTTCTCGGCGGCGGTGAGCATCGGGATCAGCCCGAAGGACTGGAAGACGAAGCCGATCCGCTCCCGCCGCAGGGCGAGCCGGCCATCCTCGTCCAGCGAGGCGAGGTCGATGCCGTCCAGCGCGATGCTGCCGCCGGTCGGTGCGTCCAGGCCGCCGACCAGGTTCAGCAGGGTGGTCTTGCCGGAGCCGGACCGGCCCTTGAGCGCGGTGAGTTCACCACGGCCGACGGTGAACGAGACGCCGCGCAGGGCGTGCACGGTCCGCTCACCGGTGCCGAAGCTCCGGCGGAGGTCGGTGACGGCCACCATCGGCTGGGTGGTGGTGTCGGCGGTGGCGGCCTGAGGCTGCGTCATGCGGCGTCCCCCTGTGGGCGTGGCGGCCCGGTTCCATCCGGGTCCCGTCCGGTTCTACGGATATGAGTGCTCCGGCGGTTCACGTTCCCGGGCGGGAATCCGAGAAGTCGGTGTCCCGGGCCAAAGGAGTGCGCCGAAGCCGGATTTGTGAGGTGTTCATGGCATTTCAAGTAGGGCATCCCCGGCCGGGATGCTACCAATGAAAGGAATTTGCTCACTGCTTACTTGATTCGCGCAAGTCCCTTCCGTTCCTGGATCGAATCTGACAGCATCGTCCGCTATCCGGCGACCGATAGCCGGTGATCAATGCGCCGGTGTGCCCGCGGTGTGTCCATCTGTGACCGATCTGCACGCGGATCGGCACTCGGATCGGACCGACGAGCGGGGCCCGGGGATGCAACCGGGGACGTAAGTCCGGGGGAGGAACCTGATGCTCGGCTTCGTCGTGCGCCGACTGCGCGGACGAGTGCCGCTGGCTGCCGCCGTCCTGCTCGCGGTGCTGATCACCACATCCGTGCTGACCGCCTTGGTCGCCTTCAATAGCAGTGTCGGCGAGGCCGGCCTGCGACAGGCGCTCCAAGGGCCCGGTCACGCACGGACCACGGTGACGGTGACCGGCGAGCACGGGCTCGACCAGCGGACGAAGGACGAGGAGACGCTCGCCTCCTACCGGCAGAAGCTCTTCGGCGACCTGCCCGTGCACACCGACAGCGTGATGCGCAGCCGCTCCTACAGCCTGCCCGGCTCCGGGGGCGCGGCGAACGGCAGTCCGGCCAACGGCACCGCGGCGAACGGCACCGCGGCGAACGGCAGCCCGGCGAGCGGCACCGGCGCAGCCGGCGCCTCCGCCGGCCAGGCCCCCGGCGCCCAGCTCGACCTGACGGTCCTCGCCGACCTCGACCGCGGCCGGGTCCAACTGATGGCCGGCGCCTGGCCGGGCGCCGCCACCGGGCCGGCCCAGTCCGCCGCCCCGGAGGCCGCCGTCCCGCAGAGCCTGCTGCGCCGGCTCGGTCTGACCGAGCAGGCCCTGCCCGCCGAGGTCCGGCTCGTCGACCGGAACGACAGCAAGCCGCTGACCGTCCGGATCACCGGCGTCTACCGGGCCACCGACCCGGCCGCCCCGTACTGGCGGATCGACCCGGTCGGCGGCCACGAGATCGAGGTCGCCGGCTTCACCACCTTCGGCCCGATGATGGTCGACCAGAGCGCCTTCACCACGGCCGGCCTGGTCCAGAGCAGCCGCGGCTGGTCGCTGGACGCCGACTTCTCCGGCGTCGACCGGGCCGCCGCGCAGGCCGTCGGCGACCGCGCCCAGCGCCTCTCCGATGAGCTGCGGACCTCCGGTTCGCTCGCCGCGAAGACCGAACTTCCCGACATCATGCGCGAGTTGTCCGACAGCATGGTGGTCGCCCGGTCCACCCTGCTGATCGGCGCCCTCCAGCTGGCGGTGCTCGCCGCGGCGGCCCTGCTGCTGGTCGTGCACCTGATCGCCGCGCGGCAGGAGTCCGAGAACGAGATGCTCGCCGCGCGCGGCGCCTCGGCCGTCCGGCTCGGCTCCTTCACCGCGCTGGAGTCGCTGCTGCTGGCCCTGCCCGCGGCGGTGTTCGCGCCGCTGCTGACCCCGTTCCTGGTCCGCGCGCTGGCTGGCCTCGGCAGCGCCCACCAGGTCTCCCTGGACACCGGCATCAGCTGGTCGCTCTGGCCGGTGGCCGTGGTCTGCGCGTTCGCCTGCATCCTGCTGGCCACCGTGCCGAGCGTGGTGCGCGGCGTCGGTGCCGCCCTGCGCCGCCGGGCCGGCCGCCGCCAGGCGGTGGTCTCCGGCGTCGCCCGCAACGGCGGCGACATCGCCGTGCTCGCCCTGGCCGCGCTCGCCTACCAGCAGCTCGACCAGTACGGCGGCGGGCTGTCCCCCGACTCCACCGGCCGGCTGGACGTGGACCTGCTGCTGGTCGCCACCCCGACCCTCGCCCTGTGCGCCGGCACCCTGGTGGTGCTGCGGCTGCTGCCGGTCGTCGCCCGGCTCGGCGCCCGAGCGGCGGCCCGGGGCAGCGGCCTCGGCCCCGCCATGGTCGGCTGGCAGCTGGCCCGCCGGCCCGGCCGCGCCACCGGCCCCGTCCTGCTCCTCGTCATGGCCGTGGCCACCGGCGTCCTGGCGCTCGGTCAGCACGCCACCTGGACCGCCTCCCAGCGCGACCAGGCGGCCTTCGCCACGGCCGGCGGCCTGCGCATCTCCGGCTCGCACAACGCGCCGATGGGTCAGGGCGGCCGCTACGGCAGCCTGCCCGGCGGCGACCGGCTGGTCGCGGTGGTGCGCGACGAGCAGCCGCTGCAGGGCGGCTCCGGCCAGCTGATGGCCGTGGACGCCGCCGCCTTCGCCGAACGCGTCCCGGTCCGCTCCGATCTGCTCGACGGCCGCACCGGCACGGAGGTCTTCGGCTCGCTGGCCTCCCCTGCCCCCGCCGGCATCCCGCTGCCCGGCAGCCCGCTGCGGATCGACGCGGACATCGCGGTGAGCCAGCAGGAGCCGAAGAACTCGCGGTTCACCAGCGTCCCGATCCAGCCCGAGGTCCGGCTGCTGCTGCGCGACCGCTTCGGCCTGGTCCACAAGGTCCCGTTCGGCGAGCTCCCGATGAACGGCCAGGTCCACTCCTCGATCCGGCTCGGCGCGCTGGTCGACGCCCCGGTGGGCTCGGTCGCCGCCCCGCTGACCGTGGTCGGCGCGAACGTCGCCTTCGGCGACCGCAGCGAGGGCGAGGTCACCCTGCGGAACCTGGCCGTCTCGGACACCGCCGACGGACCGTCCACCGCCGTCCCGGTGCCGTCCGGTGCCGGCTGGACCATCAAGCCGCCGGAGTCCCGCAACGGCGCGGGCGGCTCGCCGGTGGCCGCGCTCGCCTCCGAAGCGGCCGCCGCCGACAGCCTGTTCACGGTCCGCTACCACCCCGCGGGCGGCATCGGAGACCCGATCCGCGCGGTGCTGAGCCCGACCGGGGCGCCCCTGCCGGCCGCCGTCAACGGCGTCGCCACCCACGACTACCTGAAGTCCGTCGGAGCCTCCGTCGGCGACACCCTCCAGGTGCCGTTCAGCGGGGTCGTCGTCCCGGTCAAGGTGACCGGCGCGGTCGAGGCCCTCCCGGTGGCCGGCCAGCGGGCGCTGCTGCTGGACCTCGGCTCGGTCGCCCGGATGCTGTCCGTCCAGGACCGCAACCTGCCGTCCCGCACCGAGTGGTGGCTGCCCGCCACGGGGCCGGGCGACCGCATCCCGGCCGAGGCCGCCGCCGCCCTGCGCGGCGCGCCCGGCAGCCAGGACCTCGCGCTCTACGAGGAGGTCTCCGAGGGCCTCCTCGGCGACCCGGTCGGCGCCGCCCCGCAGAGCGCGCTGATGGCCATCGCGATCGTCACCGCCGTGCTCGCCGCGATCGGCTTCGCCGCCGCGGTGGCCGGTTCGGCGCACGAGCGCTCCCGGGACTCCGCGCTGCTGCTCGCCCTGGGCGCCCCGCGCAAGCAGGTCACCCGGACCGTCGCCGCCGAGAACGCGGTGCTGGTCGGCCTGGGCGGGATCGTCGGCCTCGCCCTCGGAGCCCTGCTCGTCCGGCTGATCGTGCCCTTCGTGGTGCTGACCCCGGCGGCCCGCCGCCCGGTGCCGGAGGCCCTGGTCGAGCTGCCGTTCGGTCAGGCGCTGCTGTTCGCGGGCGCGATCGCCGTCGTCCCGCTGCTGTCGGCCTTCCTGATCGGCCGCCGGCGCCGAGACGTGGCCGCGCGGCTGCGCCACGTGGAGGAGATGTGACCACCAAGGCCGGCACCACCGTGCCCACCCCCGCACCGC
>NZ_JBHVEU010000476.1:0-6650 GCF_042802075.1 Kitasatospora sp. NPDC057518 | reverse complement strand
ATGTGTATAAGAGACAGGCCCCGGACCGTCGAGACCGTCCGGGGCCGCCCGAGCCGCCCGGGGCTGTCAAGGCCGTCCGGCTGGCGGAGTCCCGCCAGGGGGACGAACCGCCGAAACCGGGCAACGGGCGGCAACCGAACCATCCGTACCGGCACTGGCGGTTCTTGGCCAATCCCGGTAGGCGCCCTGTCCATCCCTGCCAACGATTGTCATGCTTCTGACCAAGTCCCGTCCGACCATCCGCCGCCCCACCCGTTTCCGGCGGATCGTCAGGTACCGCACGGGACCGGCACGTCCGCGCCCTACCGCCCCCAAGGTGCCAACCCCGGCGCCCCGGTACGCGGCGCACCCGCACGCACCCGCGGGTCTCGTGGAAGGAACCCCCGTACGTGAAGCGAAAGCTGACTGTCGGAGCCGTACTCTCCGCCACCGCACTGCTGGCCGGCGTCATCCAGATCGCCGCCGTCCCCGCCCAGGCCGCCGCCCCCTCGCCGGCCCAGCAGCAGTCCGCGCTGCTCGCGCTGGCCTCCGGGCAGAGCGCCCCGGTCGCCCAGGCCCTCGCCCTCGGCGGCCAGGAGAAGCTGGTGCCCAAGGACGTGGTGGTGGACAAGGACGGCACCCGCCACCTGCGGTACGACCGGACCTACGCGGGCCTGCCGGTGCTCGGCGGCGACCTGGTCGTCCACCAGAAGGCCGACGGCTCGGTGAAGTCCGTCGACCGGGCCTTCGCCGGACAGCTGTCCGTGCCCAGCCTGACCCCGGGCCTCGCCGCGCCCCAGGCCGCCGAGAAGGCCACCGCCGCCGTGCGGGCCACGGTCGGCGCCGCCGACCAGGAGGAGGCCGCGCTCAGCCGGGTCGACGGCGCCGGCGCGCCCGAGCTGGTCGTCTGGGCCGCCGACGGCACCCCGCGACTGGCCCACCGCACCACGGTCGAGGGCCAGCGCGCGGACGGCACCCCGAGCCGCCAGGTGGTCGTCACCGACGCCGCCACCGGCCAGGTGCTCTCCACCGACGAGCAGGTGAAGACCGCCACCGGCACCGGCAAGGGCGTCAACGTCGGCAGCGTCTCGCTCACCACCACCCAGAGCGGCAGCTCCTACCAGCTGAAGGACGCCTCCCGGGGCAACCAGTCCACCACCGACCTCAAGGGCGGCACCTCGGGCAGCGGCACGCTCGTCGCCAACACCACCAACAGCTTCGGCAACGGCCTGGCCTCCAATCGCGAATCCGCGGCCGTGGACGCCCAGTTCGGCGCGGCGGCCACCTGGGACTACTACAAGAACACCTTCGGCCGCAACGGCATCAAGAACAACGGCGTCGGCGCGGCGAGCCGGGTCCACTACAGCACCAACTACGTCAACGCGTTCTGGGACGACTCCTGCTTCTGCATGACGTACGGCGACGGCTCCGGCAACACCCACCCGCTGACCGCGATCGACGTGTCCGGCCACGAGATGAGCCACGGCGTCACCTCCGCCACCGCGAACCTCAACTACTCCGGTGAGTCCGGCGGCCTCAACGAGGCCACCTCGGACATCTTCGGCACCATGGTCGAGTGGTCCGCCAACCTCGCGGTCGACCCGGGCGACTACCTGATCGGCGAGAAGCTCAACATCAACGGCAACGGCACGCCGCTGCGCTACATGGACAAGCCCTCCAAGGACGGCGCCTCGGCCGACTACTGGTCCTCCACGGTCGGCAACAAGGACGTCCACTACTCCTCGGGCGTCGCCAACCACTTCTTCTACCTGCTCGCCGAGGGCAGCGGGGCGAAGGTCATCAACGGGGTCAGCTACAACAGCCCGACCTCCAACGGCTCGACGGTGACCGGCATCGGCCGGACCAAGGCGGCGGCGATCTGGTACCGCGCGCTGACCGTCTACATGACCTCCACCACCAACTACAAGGCCGCCCGCACCGCGACCCTGAAGGCCGCCACCGACCTGTACGGCGCCTCCAGCACCGAGTACAACGCGGTCGCGGCGGCCTGGAGCGGCGTCAACGTCAGCTGACCCGCGCCACCCCCGGTAGGAACCGGTAGCAACCGGTAGGAAATCGAGCCACCCCCGGTAAGAAACGGCGACAGGCTGCCGCGGCCCTTTGGGAGAGGAGGCCGTGGCAGCCTGTCGACCGTCCACGAGGAGGCCGGAGCCCGAGCGGGGGCCCGGGCGGCCGGCTCAGGCGGTGGCGGGCTTCAGCTCGCCCCGCTCCTCCTTGGCCAGCATCCGCTCGGCGAAGAAGCCGCCGGTGGGCAGCACCGCGAGCACGAACATCAGGACGCCGCGCTTGGCGTCCCACTTCTGCGCCTGCCAGGCCTGGATCCAGAAGACCACGTACAGGATGAACAGGACGCCGTGCACCATGCCCATCACCGGGACGGCGTCGAACGAGGTCGTCCGCTTCAGCACCGAGCAGATCAGCAGCAGGATGAAGGAGACCCCTTCGGGGCCGGAGACCAGGCGCAGGCGGTGGACGGCGCTGCTGTTCACGATGGATACCTCGATATGGGGGGTCGGCGGCGCGGGCTCGCTTGTGAAGCGACTCACAAGCATTCCGGCCCATTATCGCCGAGCCCACGGACGGGACCCCGGCCGGGGGTGGCCACCGTGCCCCATCTCACAGCGGCCGGCCCAGCGCCTCCCCGGAGCCCGTCCGGCGCCCGCCCGCCCTGTCACAGCTCTGTGCCGGAACGCCACCGAGCGCGACCGCCCGTCACCGGGAACCCCTATCCTGCTGCCCGCGCGCCCACCGATCCGGGCGCCGAGGCATCGCACACGGGGGGTACTCACCACATGTTCAAGCGCGACTGGGACCGCAGGACCTGCGCCAAGCGCGGCCACACCACCTACGCGCCGACGGAGCCGGAGCTGGCCTCCCGGCTGCACGCGTCGACCGCCCTCGGCGACGCCTGGCGCTGCCTGCGCTGCGGCGACTTCGCGCTGGGCGCCCCGCACGGCTCCGGCCCGGCCGACGAAGCGCCGCTGGTGCCGCGCGGCAAGGCGCTGCGGGACCTGTTCATCCTGCGCTTCCTGGCCGTCGAGCGGGTGCTGCGCGGACTGCTGATCATCGTGGTCGCCTGGGCCGTGTGGAAGTTCTCCAACAGCCAGGACGCGGTGCACCGGGTCTTCGACGAGAACCTCACGGTGTTCCGGCCGGTCACCGACCACTTCCACTGGGACCTCGAACACGCCCCGATCATCGAGACCATCCGCAAGACCTTCGACTTCAAGAAGAGCACCCTGCTGATCGTCGCGGGCGCGCTGATCGCCTACGCGGTGATCGAGATCGTCGAGGCGGTCGGCCTCTGGCTGAACAAGCGCTGGGCCGAGTACCTGACGGTGGTCGCCACCGCGGCCTTCCTGCCGCTGGAGGGCTACGAGCTGAGCCACCACGTCAGCGCCCTGAAAATCTGCACCCTGGTGCTGAACATCGCGGCGGTGCTCTGGATCATGCTCTCCAAGCGCCTGTTCGGGCTGCGCGGCGGCGTGGTGGCCTTCGAGGCGGAGCGCCACTCGGCCTCGCTGCTGGAGGTCGAGCAGGCGGCCGGCACCGTTCCGAGCCCCGGACAGGGGGCGCACGCCCGGGCCTGACCGGGGCGCGTGCGCCGGGCGTGACCGGCGCGTTTGTCCCAGACCGGTACCAGTCGGCCCACGCACCCTCCCCGCGCCACGGCCGCAGCGGCTAGATTGCGGCCGTGGCACAGTTCAGACTCCAGGGATCGCGCGTGCTCGCCGTCGACTTGGGCGGCGACGCCGTCAAGGCGCGACACGGCTCGATGGTCGCCTACACCGGGCAGATGGCCTTCAAGAAGTTGACCGGCGGCGGGGACGGCCTGCGCGGCATGGTCACCCGCCGGCTGACCGGCGAGAAGATGACGGTCATGGAAGTGAAGGGGCAGGGCACCTGCTACTTCGCCGACAAGGCCACCGAGATCAGCCTGGTGCGGCTGAACGGCGAGACGCTGTACGTCGAGTCGGACAACCTCCTCTGCACCGAGTCCGCCCTGCACACCGGCACCAGCTTCACCGGGCTGAACGGCATGTCCTCGGGCAACGGCCTGTTCACCACCAAGGTGGAGGGCCACGGCTGGGCGGCCGTCACCTCCAACGGCCCGGCCGTCATCCTGCGGGTCGACAAGAGCATGCCGCTGCGGGTGGACCCGGGCGCGTACGTGGCGCACACCGGCACCCTGCAGCGCAGCCTGAAGTCGGGCGCGGGCTGGACCACGATCATCGGCGAGGGCGGCGGCGAGGCCGTCCAGATCGAGTTCACCGGCGAGGGCCTGGTGTACGTCCAGCCCTCCGAGAAGGCCACCATCGGGGGCGACGTCTGATGGGCTTCACGAAGATCAACGGGAAGATGGTCGAGGCCCAGGTGGTGCCCGGGCAGCGGCTGTTCAGCCAGCGCGGCGCGATGCTCGCGTACAGCGGCGACGTCCGCTTCACGCCGAACATCACCGGCGGGCAGGGCGGCGTGATGTCGATGATCGGCCGCCGGGTGGCCAACGAGGACACCCCGCTGATGACCGTCGAGGGCCAGGGCCGGGTGATGTTCGGCCACGGCGGCCACCACGTCCACGTGATCGACCTGTTCGGCGACACCCTGTACGTCGAGGCGGACCGGCTGCTCGCCTTCGAGGGCACGCTGCGCCAGTCCACCATGTTCATGGGCTCGCAGGGCGGGGTGATGGGCATGGTCCGCGGCCAGGTCACCGGGCAGGGCCTGTTCACCACCAAGCTGGAGGGCCAGGGCTCGGTCGCGGTGATGGCCCACGGCGGCGTCTTCGAGCTGCCGATCACCCCCGGCCAGTCGGTCCACGTCGACCCCCAGGCGTACGTGGCGCACCGCGGCGACGTGCGCAACAAGCTCTCCACGGCGCTGGGTTGGCGCGACATGATCGGCCGCGGCTCGGGCGAGGCGTTCCAGCTGGAACTGTCCGGGCAGGGCGCGGTGTACGTCCAGGCGAGCGAGGAGAAGCTCTGATGTCCCACCCGCCGCAGCCCCCGTACGGTTCGCCGCACAACCAGCCGACCCAGCCCGGCTTCGCGCCCCCGCCGCCCCCGCCGGGGTACGGCCCGCAGCCGGGCTACCCGCAGCCCGGCGGGTACCCGCCGCCCCCGCCGCAGGGCTACCCGCCGCCCCCGCCCGGCCACCAGCCCCAGCAGCAGTACCAGCAGCCGCCCCAGCAGCCGTACGGCCAGCAACAGCCGTACGCCCAGGAGCAGTTCGGAGGCCCGTTGGCCCCGCTGCCGACCGGCCACGGCGGCACCGGGCCGGTGGTGTGGGACGCCCACAGCCTGCCGGCCGGCGACAACGTCAACCCGTACGCCTTCTCGGTCGACCTGAACGGCTCCTACTTCCTCCAGAAGGGCAAGATGGTCGCCTACTACGGCGACATCACCTTCAAGGGCGTCGGCGCCGGGGCGGTCGACCGGGTGCTCGGCCAGCACTTCAACTCGCCGATGCACGCGGCGGACTGGGTGGTCGCCGAGGGCCGCGGCAAACTGCTGCTGGCCGACCGGGCGTTCGACCTCAACTCGTACGACCTGGACGAGGGCAACCTGACCGTCCGCTCCGGCAACCTGCTGGCCTTCGACCCGACGCTGCGGCTCAAGCAGTCGATCATCCCGGGCTTCCTGACCCTGATCGGCACCGGCCGCTTCGTCGCCGCCTCCAACGGCCCGGTGCACTTCGTCGAGCCGCCGCTCCGGGTGGACCCGCAGGCGCTGGTCGGCTGGGCGGACTGCCCGGCGCCGTGCCACCACTACGACCACGACTACATGCACGGGCTGATCGGCGGCCTGCGCCGGCTGACCGGCATCGGCGGGGCCTCCGGCGAGGAGCACCAGTTCGAGTTCATCGGCGCCGGCCAGGTGCTGCTGCAGTCGAGCGAGAAGCTGATGGCGGAGCGGTCGGTCGGAGCGGTCGACGCCGAGGCGGGCGTCCCGGTGGGCGGCGTGCCGTCCCAGCCGGGCACGGCCGGGCACGGCGGCGGCAACCCCAACATCCCCGGGCTCGGTAACCTGGGCGACCTCGGACGACGTTTCGGTCTGTAAACTTGTACAAGATTGAACTAAATCGGCTATGCTAGAGGGCATGGATACGCACACGATCGAGACCGCGGACACCCCTCCGTCGCAGCCCGAGGAGGAGACTCCCTGGCTGACCGCCAGGGAGCAGCGGATGTGGCGCGCCCATCTGGAGGTCGCCAAGCTGCTGGACTACCAGCTCAGCCGCGAACTCCAGCCGCACAACCTCGCGATCAACGACTACGAGATCCTGGTCGTGCTCTCCGAGGCCCCGGACCGCCGGATGCGGATGACCGACCTCGCGACCGCCACCCTCCAGTCGAAGAGCCGCCTCTCCCACCAGATCACCCGGATGGAGAACGCCGGCCTGGTGCTGCGCCAGGAGTGCCCCGGCGACCGCCGCGGCCTCTACGCCCACCTCACCGAACACGGGTGGGAGACCATGCAGCGGGTCGCCCCCGACCACGTGCGCAGCGTCCGGGCCCACTTCATCGACCGCTTCACCCCGGAGCAGCTCGACGACATGTACCAGGCCCTCGCCCCCGTCGCCGAACACCTCCGCGGCCTGCGCGGCAAGCCGTAGCACCCCACGCACCACTCCGCCCCGCCGCGATCCGATCG
>NZ_JBHVEU010000475.1:0-6672 GCF_042802075.1 Kitasatospora sp. NPDC057518 | reverse complement strand
TCACCCCGGGGTGACGGCGGCTTCGTTGTCGGGCGGTCAGGCCTTGCGGAGCTGGAAGGCCAGGCCGAGCGAGTCGTCGGCGAAGGTCTCGGACTCCCAGTCGGCGGCACCGGCGGCGAAGTCGGTGGCGAGGACCTCCTCGGCGACGAGGGGACCGTGCTCGGCGATCGCCTCGGCGGTCTCCTCCGAGGCGGCGCGCCAGCGCAGGACGATGCGGTCGGCGACGTCCAGGCCGGAGTTCTTCCGGGCCTCCTGGATCTGGCGGATGGCGTCGCGGGCGATGCCGAGCCGCTTGAGCTCCGGGGTGATGGCCAGGTCGAGGGCGACGGTGGCGCCGGACTCGTTGGCGACGGCCCAGCCCTCGCGCGGGGTCTCGGTGATGATCACCTCGTCCGGGGAGAGGGTGACCGTCTCGCCGTCCAGCTCGACCGAGGTCTCGCCGGTGGCGCGCAGCTCGGCGGCCAGGCGGGCGGCGTCGGTGGCGGCGACCGCCTTGGCGACGTCCTGCACGCCCTTGCCGAAGCGCTTGCCCAGCGCGCGGAAGTTGGCCTTGGCGCTGGTGTCGACCAGCGAGCCGCCGACCTCCGCCAGCGACTCCAGGGTGGAGACGTTGAGCTCCTCGGCGATCTGCGCGCGCAGGTCGGCCGGCAGCTCCTCCCAGCCCTGGGCGGCGACCAGCGCGCGGGACAGCGGCTGACGGGTCTTCACGCCGGACTCGGCGCGGGTGGCCCGGCCCAGCTCGACCAGGCGGCGGACCAGCGCCATGTGCCGGGAGAGCTCGGTGTCGATCAGCGACTCGTCGGCCTCCGGCCAGGTGGCCAGGTGCACCGAGGCCGGGGCCTCCGGGGCGACCGGGACGACCAGGTCCTGCCAGACCCGCTCGGTGATGAACGGGGTGAGCGGGGCCATCAGGCGGGTGACCGTCTCCAGCGCCTCGTGCAGCGTGGCGAGCGCGGCGGCGTCGCCCTGCCAGAAGCGGCGGCGGCCGCGGCGGACGTACCAGTTGGACAGGTCGTCGACGAAGCCGGACAGCAGCTTGCCGGCGCGCTGGGTGTCGTACGCCTCGTAGGCCGCGTCGACCTCGCGGACCAGGGTGTTCAGCTCGGAGAGCACCCAGCGGTCCAGCTGTGGGCGGTCGGCCGGGGCCGGGTCGCTCGCCGAGGGCGCCCAGTTCGAGGTGCGGGCGTACAGGGCCTGGAAGGCGACGGTGTTCCAGTAGGTGAGGAGGGTCTTGCGGACCACCTCCTGGATGGTGCCGTGGCCGACCCGGCGGGCCGACCAGGGCGAGCCGCCGGCCGCCATGAACCAGCGGACGGCGTCGGCGCCGTGCTGGTCCATCAGCGGGATCGGCTGGAGGATGTTGCCCAGGTGCTTGGACATCTTGCGGCCGTCCTCGGCCAGGATGTGGCCCAGGCAGACGACGTTCTCGTAGCTGTTCTTGTCGAACACCAGGGTGCCGATCGCCATCAGCGTGTAGAACCAGCCGCGGGTCTGGTCGATCGCCTCGGAGATGAACTGCGCCGGGTAGCGCTTCTCGAACAGCTCCTTGTTCTGGTACGGGTAGCCGTACTGGGCGAAGGGCATCGAGCCCGAGTCGTACCAGGCGTCGATGACCTCGGGCACGCGGGTGGCGGTGCCGCCGCAGTCGCGGCAGTCGAAGGTCACCGCGTCGATGTACGGGCGGTGCGGGTCGAGGCCGCTCTGGTCGGTGCCGGTGAGCTCGGACAGCTCGGCCAGCGAGCCGACGCAGGTGAGGTGGCCCTCCTCGCAGCGCCAGATCGGCAGCGGGGTGCCCCAGTAGCGGTTGCGGCTGAGCGCCCAGTCGATGTTGTTGTTCAGCCAGTCGCCGAAGCGGCCGTGCTTGACCGTGTCCGGGTACCAGTTGGTGGCCTCGTTCTCACGGATCATCGCGTCCTTGACGGCGGTGGTCCGGATGTACCAGGACGGCTGCGCGTAGTAGAGCAGCGCGGTGTGGCAGCGCCAGCAGTGCGGGTAGCTGTGCTCGTACGGCAGGTGGCGGAAGAGCAGGCCGCGCTCCTTGAGGTCCGCGACCAGGTCCTCGTCGGCCTTCTTGAAGAACTGGCCGCCGACCAGCGGGACCTCGGGGGCGAAGGTGCCGTCGCCGAGCACCGGGTTGACCACCGGCAGGCCGTACCGGCGGCAGGTCGCGAGGTCGTCCGCGCCGAAGGCGGGGGACTGGTGGACGATGCCGGTGCCGTCCTCGGTGGTGACGTACTCGGCGGTGACAACGTAGTGGGCGTTCTCGATCTCGACCAGGTCGAAGGGGCGGCGGTAGGCCCAGCGCTCCATCTCGGCGCCGGTGAAGGACTCGCCGGTGGTCTCCCAGCCCTCGCCGAGCGCCTTGGCGAGCAGCGGCTCGGCGACGACGAGCTTCTCGTTCCCGTCGGTGGCCACCACGTAGGTGACCTCCGGGTGGACGGCGGCGGCGGTGTTGGAGACCAGGGTCCACGGGGTGGTGGTCCAGACCAGCAGGGCGGCCCGGTCGGCCAGCGGGCCGCTGGTCAGCGGGAAGCGGACGAAGACCGAGGGGTCGACCACGGTCTCGTAGCCCTGGGCCAGCTCGTGGTCCGAGAGGCCGGTGCCGCAGCGCGGGCACCAGGGGGCGACCCGGTGGTCCTGGACCAGCAGGCCCTTGTCGAAGATCTGCTTGAGCGACCACCAGACGGACTGGACGTACGACGGGTCCATCGTCCGGTAGGCCTCGTCGAGGTCGACCCAGTACCCCATGCGGGTGGTCAGCTCGGTGAAGGCGTCGGTGTGGCGGGTGACCGACTCACGGCACCTGGCGTTGAACTCGGCGATGCCGTACGCCTCGATGTCCTGCTTGCCGGAGAAGCCCAGCTCCTTCTCGACGGCGAGCTCGACCGGCAGGCCGTGGCAGTCCCAGCCGGCCTTGCGGGCGACGTGGTAGCCCTTCATGGTCCGGAAGCGCGGGAAGACGTCCTTGAAGACGCGGGCCTCGATGTGGTGGGCGCCGGGCATGCCGTTGGCGGTCGGCGGGCCCTCGTAGAACACCCACTCGGGGCGGCCCTCGGACTGCTCCAGGCTGCGCTGGAAGATCTTGTTGTCCTGCCAGAACGACAGGATCTGGTGCTCCAGGGCAGGCAGATCCACCTGCGCGGGGACGGGGTTGTAGGTGCTGGCCATCGCGGCGTCTACCTCCGGCGGATGCTGGGACTGGATCCTCCGGAGGGACGAGACGGACCAGCCGCCCCGCGGTACCACCCTCCTTGGCCGCGGTACTGCTGTTCGCGGCCCTCTTGTTTGGGCTTGCTGCCGGGTCTAGTGGGCCGCTGCGGCATCGCGGCGGCCGTTCTTCCGGCGGCTCCGGGGTGATCTTCCCGCCGTGCACACCCCCGGGCTCGCACCGTCCCCGGGTCGCTGGTGGCTGCGTACGTCGGTACTCGTCCCATCTGCGCCTTGCAGGCCCAGTGTATCGGCCGGGCGAGTCGGTTTGTCCAAAGCGTTTCCCGGCGGGCGGTCCGCGGGCGCACCGGCGGGCGCCCCGGGAGTGCTCCGGCCATGCTCCGGGAGCGCTTCGGGAGCACTCCGGGGGCGTGCGGCGGCGGAGGTTAGCCGGAGTCGATCTGGGCACAAATCCATGAGCGCACGGGGCGTGACGGTTGGGGCGGCTGCCTGGGTGGGAACGTTATGAGGCGTCGGTATGTCATGTTGTGACCGGTTTTGATCGGGATTATCGTTCCGGCACTGGAAGCCGCCGGGAACCGGCGGCTCGATTCGTTCGTAGATGGGGTCGAAAGCCATGGCTGAGAAGGGAACCGGCGCGGGTACCGCCACCAAGCGGGCACGCAAGGCCGTGGCGGTCGACCCAGGGGAGGGGACCGTGACCACTACCGCACCGAAGAACGGCACCGACACCGTCACCGCGCCGCGCGGCGCCGAGTCCGTGGACCCGGCCACGCTGCCGGTCCGGCCGGGCGAGGACCCGTGGACCACCGAGGAGGTCCACGAGCTGCACGACGAGCTGATCAGCGAGCTGGACCGGCTCCGCAGCGAGATCGACGCCGCCGAGGCGGCCATCTCCGGCCTGATGCGCGACTCCAACGACGGAGCCGGCGACGACCAGGTGGACGCCGGTACGAAGAACATCTCGCGGGAGAGCGAACTGGCGCTGGCCAACAACGCGCGCGACAGCCTGGCGCAGACCGAGCGCGCGCTGGAGCGGCTGGAGGGCGTCGGCTTCGGCACCTGCGAGTCCTGCGGGCAGGCCATCGGCAAGGCCCGGATGCAGGCCTTCCCCCGGGCGACGCTCTGTGTGCAGTGCAAGGCCAAGCAGGAACGCCGCTGACCAGGGCGGCCGGAGGGACGCGAGGGGTCGGGCTTGCCGTACGCTCGACCCCGTAACGTCGCCTGAAGGATGCCGCCTGACGCGTTCGTGAACGCGGGCAGGCCATCACCGGCCCACCACCCTCCCCCTCCTGCGGACCGGGGGAGCTCCACCGGCAGCGGAGCGGATCATCAGCACGCAAGGTTCCCCCCAGACCCGGGACGACGCCGTCCCGACCCCCGCCGATGCCGTGGAGGTGCCCGTGGCCGAGCCGACCGGGGCGTCCGCGGACAGCACGACGGACGGGAAGCCCAAGGGTCCGCGGCGGATCGGCGTGCTGCTGGTCGTCGCGGTGCTCGCCCTCCTGATCGACCTCGGCAGCAAGCTGCTGGTGGTCGCCCGGCTGGAGAACCACGCGGCGATCAAGGTGATCGGGGACGTGCTCACCCTCCAGGTGATCCGGAACTCGGGCGCGGCCTTCGGGATGGGGCAGGCGCTGACCGTCGTCTTCACGGTGATCGCCTCCTCCGTCATCGTGGTGATCTGGCGGATCGCCCGGAAGCTGTACAGCCTGCCCTGGGCGATCGCGCTCGGGCTGCTGCTCGGCGGGGCGCTCGGCAACCTCACCGACCGGCTGTTCCGCGCGCCCGGGGTCTTCCGCGGCCACGTGGTGGACTTCGTCTCCGTCCAGTACTTCGCGGTCTTCAACCTCGCGGACTCGGCGATCGTCTGCGGCGGAATCCTGGTGGTCCTGCTCTCCTTCCGGGGCAGCAACCCGGACGGGACCGTCCACCAGGAGGTCGAGAAGCCCGGGAAGGCCGGGAAGCCGGAGCAGGGCGAGAAGTAGCGCCGGACCGCCGGCGGGCGGGGGAGGGCCGCGGTTCCGGCATACTCGTACGGGTGAGTACCGCAGCGCAGATCCGCAGCCTCCCCGTTCCCGACGGCCTGGAGGGCGAGCGCCTCGACGCCGCCCTGGCCCGGATGTTCGGCTTCTCCCGGACCAAGGCCGCCGAGCTGGCCGCCGACGGCAAGGTGATGATCGACGGCGCCGTGGCCGGCAAGTCGGACCGGGTGACCGCCGGCTCCTGGCTGGAGGTCGAGATCCCCGCCCCGGCCGCGCCGGTGCGGATCGTCGCCGAGCCCGTCGAGGGCATGCGCATCGTGCACGACGACGAGGACATCGTCCTGATCGACAAGCCGGTCGGCGTCGCCGCGCACCCCAGCCCGGGCTGGACCGGCCCCACCGTGATCGGCGGACTGGCCGCGGCCGGGTACCGGATCTCCACCTCGGGCGCCGCCGAGCGCCAGGGCATCGTGCACCGCCTGGACGTCGGCACCTCCGGGCTGATGGTCGTCGCCAAGTCCGAGCGCGCGTACACCGACCTCAAGCGGCAGTTCCACGACCGGATCACCGAGAAGCGCTACCACACGCTGGTGCAGGGCCACCCGGACCCGATGAGCGGGACGGTGGACGCGCCGATCGGGCGGCACCCCAGCTCGGACTGGAAGTGGGCCGTCACCCGCGACGGCAAGGCGTCGATCACCCACTACGACCTGATCGAGGCGTACCGGGCCGCGTCGCTGCTGGCGATCAAGCTGGAGACCGGGCGCACCCACCAGATCCGCGTCCACATGTCCGCGCTGCGGCACCCCTGCGTGGGCGACCTCACGTACGGCGCCGACCCCACGCTGGCCAAGCGGCTCGGGCTGACCCGGCAGTGGCTGCACGCGGTGTCGCTCGGCTTCGAGCACCCGGCGGACGGGCAGTGGGTCGAGTTCTCCAGCGAGTACCCGGAGGACCTGAAGAAGGCGCTGGACATCATCGCGGCGGAGAGCTGAGATGACGGCCGCCGAGGTGCCGGCCGTCACCGTCCGGGTCGTCGACGGGGAGGCGGACCTGGAGCTGGCGCGGGCCGTCCGGCGTGAGGTCTTCGTCGTCGAGCAGAACGTGCCCGAGGAGCTGGAGTACGACGAGTACGACGCGACCTCGGTGCACCTGCTGGCCGTCGGGGCCGACGGGGCCGCGCTGGGGACGGCGCGGCTGATCTTCGGCGAGCAGGCGCGCGGGCTCACCGGGGGCGTCGAGGGGCGCGTGCTGCTCGGGCGGCTCGCGGTCGTCGCGGCGGCCCGGGGGACGGGGCTGGGCGCGGAGCTCGTCCGGGCCGTCGAGGCCGCGGGGGCCGAGCGCGGGGGCGTGGAGGTCGAGCTGCACGCGCAGGTGCAGGCGCTCGGGTTCTACGAGCGGCTGGGGTACGTGGCCGAGGGGCCGGTGTACGACGACGCCGGGATACCGCACCGGACGATGACGCGGGTGCTGTAGGACCCGCTCTGATCGCGCGGTTCCCCGCGCCCCTGTCCGGGGC
>NZ_JBHVEU010000474.1:0-6703 GCF_042802075.1 Kitasatospora sp. NPDC057518 | reverse complement strand
GCGGCCAGCCGGTCCGCCTCGGCGGAGCTGAGGCAGACCGGCTTCTCCAGGAACACCGGGATGCCGCGGGCGAGCAGGCGTTCGGCCACGGGGGTGTGCAGGTGGTTGGGCACCGCGACGACCGCGAGGTCGACGTCGGGGCCGAGCAGGTCGGCGTCGGCGAGGAGCGCGGCGCCGGCCGGCACGTGCTCCGCGCCGCCGGGGCCGGGCTCGACGACGGCGGTGACCCGGTAGGCCGGGTGGGCTGTCAGGCGTGGCAGCCAGATGGTGCGGCCCGCCCAGCCGAGGCCGACGACGGCCACCCGTACCGGGGCGTCCGGCCCCCGTCCGGCGGTGCTCACCCGCGCGTTCACACCGCGGCCAGGGCGTCGGCGATGATCTGGGCGGTGTCCTCGATCGCCCGCTCGCTCGCGAGGAGGGTGCGGTGGTGCAGCCAGATGCCGTCGGCGGTGAGCGCCTCGCTGTTGGGGCAGGCCTTGGCCAGCGCGTCGACGGTGGTGTCGGGCGCGGCCGACTCCCAGAAGCCGTCCGAGCGGTAGATGGCGCGGAAGACCACGAAGGCGGGCAGGCCGCGCGCGATCAGGTCGTCGACCAGGGCGTTGCGCCGGTCCTCGCCGAGGCCGGGCACCCGGAACATCGCCATGTAGTGCGGCACGCGGTCGGCCCGCTCGTCGTGGCCCTGCGGCACCACGCCGGGGATCTCCGTCAGCAGGCTCTTGAGCAGCTTGGCGCGCTCCTCGCGGACGCTGATCTGGCCGTCCAGGCGGGCGAGTTGGGCGCGCAGCACGCTCGCGGAGAACTCGTTGAGCCGGAAGTTGGAGCCGGAGGTCTGGTGGTAGTACTTCCGGTCCGTCGGCGGGCGGCCGCAGCTGTGCCGCAGGAACGCCTCGTCGTACTGGGCGGTCTCCGGGAAGGTGACGGCGCCGCCCTCGCCGGCCGTCATCAGCTTGCCGTTCTGGAAGCTGAACGCGGCGATCGAGCCCAGCTCGCCGACCCGGCGGCCGCGCCAGCGGGCGCCGTGGGCGTGCGCGGCGTCCTGCACGATCGAGACGCCCGAGTCGGCGGCGAGCTTGTCGAGGGCGTCCAGGTCGGCGATCTGGCCGGCGATGTGGACGGGCATGATCGCCCGGGTCCGCGGGGTGATCGCGGCGGCGGCCGCCTCGGGGCTCAGGTTGTAGGTGTCGAGGTCGATGTCGACCGGCACCGCGGTGGCGCCGAGCCGCTGGGCGGCCTGGGAGGAGGAGATGAACGTGAACGCGGGCACGATGACCTCGGTGCCCGGGCCGACACCGAGCAGCTGGAGGGCGATCTCCAGCGCGTGGGTGCCGTTGGTGACGGCGAGCGCCTTGGCGGCGCCGTGGTACTCGGCGAACTCCTGCTCGAAGGTGTCGACCTCCTTGCCGCCCATCCGCCACCACTGGCCCTGCTCCAGGGCCCTGAGCAGTCCTTCGCGCTCGGCATCGTCGTACTGGGGCCAGACCGGGAACTCCGGGGCCGGACGTCCTTGGGCACTCATGATTCCGCGCAGCCTTTCCTGTCGGGGGGACCGTGGAACGGGACGCTAACCCAGGAAATCCGGCCCGTCACCTCCCCTACGCACCCCCCTACAAAGCCCTTGTCCTGCAGTTCGGCAACCCGCTCCGGTTTCGTCCGGGGAATTCGCTGCTATAACCGGAATATGAGCGAACTGCTATTGCTGAACGGCCCCAATCTCGGGATTCTCGGCCGCCGCGAGCCGGAGGTCTACGGCACCGACACCCTGGCCGACATCGAGGCCGCGGTCGCCGCCGAGGTGGCCGGCCGGGGCTGGAAGGTGGTCTCCGTCCAGCGCGAGTCCGAGGGTCAGCTGATCGAGGCGGTGCAGGACGCCTGGGACGGCTCCGTCGGGGCGATCGTCAACCCGGGCGCGCTGATGATCGCCGGCTGGGGCCTGCGCGACGCGCTCGCCGCCTACCCGCGGCCGTTCGTCGAGGTGCACCTGTCCAACGTCTGGGCGCGCGAGTCCTTCCGGCACGAGTCGGTACTGGCGCCGATCGCCTCGGGCGTGATCGTCGGGCTCGGCGCGCTCGGCTACCGGCTCGCCGCGCAGGCGCTGCTGGCGAAGGTCCCGGCGTCCTGATGGGCTTCGCGACGGGCGCCCCGGCAGGGGGCACCACGACGACGCGGGCCGCGGCGGCGCCGGGTCCCGCGGTTCAGGCTCCGACGGCTCAGGGCCCCGCGGCTCAGGGTCCGCCGCCGCAGGCCCCCACGGCCCAGGCCCCCACGGCCCAGGCCCCCATGGCTCAGGCCCCGACGGCCGCCCGGGGCGTGCTCGGCATCGACATCGGCGGCACCAAGGTCGCGCTGCGCGCCGAGGACGGTCCGCCCGGCGGGCCGGTCCGCACCGAGGAGGCCGTGCTGCGCTGGCCCGGCGCCCGGGTGGCCGGCGCCTACGCCGACTGGACGGCGCTGGCCGGCACGGTCGCCGACCTGCGCGAGCGCTGGGAGGGCGACTTCGCGGCGGTCGGGGTGGCCGTGCCCGCGACCCTCGGCCCGGACGGCCGGGTGCTCGCCTGGCCCGGCCGCCCCGACTGGCGCGGCTTCGACCTCGTCCCGGCACTGCGGCGGCTCTTCCCCGCCGCCGCCCTGGCCTGGGCGGACGACGGTGACCTCGCCGCGCTCGCCGAGGCGGTGCACGCCGGGTCCGGGCACGTGGTCTACCTGGGTGTCGGGACGGGCGTCGGCGGCGGTGTCGTGCACGGCGGCGCGCCGCTGCCGGGCCCGGGACGCGGCTCCTGCGAGGCGGGCCACCTGATCGTCGACCGCCGGGGCCCGGTCTGCGACTGCGGGCGGCGCGGCTGCCTGCAGGCCACCGCCTCCGGCCCGGCGACCCTGCGGCGCGCGGAACTGCTGCGCGGCGCGCCGGTCGAGTACCCGGAGCTGCGGTCCGGGCTGGCCGAGGGCGCGCCGTGGGCGGTGGAGGCCGTCGAGGAGACCTGCGCCGCGCTGGCGGCCGCGGCCGTCTCGCTCGGCGAGCTGTTCCACCCCGAACTGACCGTGCTGGGCGGCGGGTTCGCCGACGGGCTGCCCGGCTTCACGGCGCGGGTGGAGGCGCACGCCGCCGCGCTGGCCCGCCCCGGCGGCCCGGTCCCCGCGATCCGGCCGGCCGCGCTCGGCGGGCTGTCCTCGCTGCACGGCGCCCTCGCGCTGGCGCGGCTGCAGCCCGCGGCCTGAAGCCGTGCCCGCGCCCGCACCCCACCGCACCGCACACCACCTCACCGACCAGCCCTGGGAGCCGAGTTGACCACGACAGAAACCCTCGTCCGTACGGACGGCGGGCTGCGGCGCATCGACGTGGAGCTGGGTGAGCGCGGCTACCCGGTGCTGATCGGCCCCGGCGCCCGCCACCGGCTGGCCGGGGTGCTCGCGGGGATCGGCGCCCGCCGGGTCGCGGTGGTCAGCGCCCGGCCCGCCGAGTGGCTGCCCGACACCGGCCTCGACACCCTGGTGGTGGAGGCGAAGGACGGCGAGGAGGGCAAGTCCCTCGCCTGGGTGGCCGAACTGTGCAGCCGCTTCACCGCGTTCGGCCTCGGCCGGGCCGACGCCGTGGTCTCCTGCGGCGGCGGCACCACCACCGACGCGGTCGGGCTCGCCGCCGCGCTGTACCACCGGGGAGTGCCCGTGGTGCACCTGCCCACCTCGCTGCTGGCCCAGGTCGACGCGAGCGTCGGCGGCAAGACGGCGGTGAACCTCCCGGAGGGCAAGAACCTGGTGGGCGCGTACTGGCAGCCGTCCGCCGTGCTCTGCGACACCGACTACCTCGACACCCTCCCGCCGCGCGAACGCGTCAACGGCTACGGGGAGATCGCCCGCTGCCACTTCATCGGCGCCGGGGACCTCCGCCACCTGCCGCTGCCCGAGCAGATCGCCGCGAGCGTCGCCCGCAAGGCCGCAGTGGTGGCCGCCGACGAGCGCGACACCGGGCTGCGGCACATCCTCAACTACGGCCACACCCTGGGCCACGCGCTGGAACGCGCCACCGACTTCCGGCTGCGCCACGGCGAGGCGGTCGGCGTCGGCACGGTCTTCGCCGGCCGGCTGGCGGGCGCGCTCGGCCGGATCGGCCCCGAGCGGGTCGCCGAGCACCACGAGGTGGTCGCCCACTACGGGCTGCCGACCGCGCTGCCGCCGGAGGTCGGCACCGGGGCGCTGATCGCCCTCATGCGGCTGGACAAGAAGGCCGTCGACGGGCTCTCCTTCGTCCTGGACGGCCCGCGCGGCGCCGAACTCGTCAGCGACGTCCCCGAGTCGCTGGTCGCCCGCACGCTGGACGCCATGCCGCGCGCCGCCGCCGGGGAGGCCTGAGGTGTCCCTTCACCCCGACCTGCCGACCCCCGACCTGCCGACCCCCGACGTACCGGCCGCCGACGTACCGGCACCCGACGCACCCGACGCGCCGGCCGCCCGCCCGCCGATCTCCGGCCGCACCCGGCTGTTCGCGGTGCTCGGCGACCCGGTCGCACAGGCCAAGGCGCCCGCCCTGCTCAACCCGCTGTTCGCGGCGAGCGGCGTGGACGCCGTGCTCGTCCCCGTGCACGCCCCGGCGGACCGGCTGGACGAGGTCGTCCGAGGGCTGAAGGCCGTCGCCAACCTGGACGGGCTGCTGGTCACCGTCCCCCACAAGCTGGCGATGTGCGGGCACGCCGACGAACTCAGCGACGCCGCCGCCCTGTTGGGCAGCACCAACGCGCTGCGCCGCGAGCCGGACGGCCGCTGGTACGGCGACAACTTCGACGGCGCCGGGTTCGTCCGGGGCCTGGCCGCCGCCGGGCACCACCCGGCCGGGCTGCGGGTGGCACTGGCCGGCGCCGGAGGCGCGGGGCTCGCCATCGCCGCCGCCCTGCTCGCCGAAGGGGCCGCCGCACTCGCCGTCACCGATCCCGACCGGGGCCGGGCGGACGCCCTGCTGGAGCGGCTCGGCACCCGCTGGCCCGGCCGCGTGGCCGCCGCCCCGCGCCCGCCCTCCGGCGTCGACCTCGCGGTCAACGCCACCCCGCTGGGCCTGGACCCGGCCGACCCGCTCCCCTTCGACCCGGCCCCACTGGCGCCCGGCGCGCTGGTCGCCGACATCATCATGACGCCCGCCGAGACCCCGCTGCTGCGCACCGCCGCCGCCCTCGGCCTCGCCACCCACCCCGGCATCCACATGCTCGCCGAGCAACTGCCGCTCTACCGCTCCTTCTTCCGCCTTCCGGGGTGATCCCCCGTGCCTCCGGAGCCGGCCGACCCCCGTGGCCGCTCCCTCCCCCCGTCCCCGCAAAGGATCCAAACGATCATCCCACCGGCCGGTCGCCACCGACCTGACCACGCCTGATACCGTGCCATCGCCGTGGTGTTCGGGAAACCGGTCTGAGTCCGGTGCGGCCCTCGCCACTGTTGCCGCGGAGTTCCGCGGCCCTCGCTGACCGGCTTTCGCCAGCGGTCAGGGCCACTGGGCGGGCTGGGAGAGCCGCTCGGGAAGGTCGGTCGCGGCGTGTTGATGCGGAAGCCAGGAGACCGGCCACGGCGCGACATGTTCCACGAGGGTTTTGGAGAACACGTGCCCAGCGGTCAGCCGTACCCGCATCCGGTCCGATCCATACGTTCCATGCGCTCCGCGCGCTCCATGCGTCCCGTACGCCCCGTACGTCCCACAGGTCCGACACGTGTCGGCCGGGCCGTCGCGGCCCTGCTGTTCGTCGGTGTGCTCGGAGGGTGCGCGGGCGCCCCCGCGCCCGCCGCGTCCGGCGGGGCGACCGGGAGCGCCGCGCCGGTCAGCGTGGACAACTGCGGGACCACCGTGACGGTCGGCGCGCCGCCCGAGCGGCTGGTGACGCTCAACCAGGGTGCCACCGAGGTGGCCCTGGCCCTCGGGCTGGAGTCCCGCATGGCCGGTACCGCCTACCTCGACGACTCCGTCCCGGAGAAGTGGAAGGCCGCCTACGACTCCGTCCCGGTGCTCTCCAAGAAGTACCCGACGAAGGAGAACCTCCTCGCGGCCCGTCCCGACTTCCTGTACGCCTCCTACTCCAGCGCGTTCACCGACAAGGTCGCGGGCACCCGGGAGGAGCTGCGCGGCCAGGGCGTCCCGTCGTACCTGTCCCCGTTCGGCTGCTCGGACAAGAGCCAGGTGCCGCCGACGACCTGGCAGGCGGCATGGGGCGAACTGAACGACGTCGCCAAGGTCTTCGGCGTCCCGGAGCGGGCCGCCGCGATCCAGCGGCAGCAGGAGCAGCAGCTGGCGCAGTTCACGGCGACGGCCGCGGGCAAGGGCCTGAAGGTCCTCTGGTTCGACTCGGACACCAAGACGCCGTTCGTCGGCGCCGGCCACGGCGGGCCCCAACTCGTGCTCGACGCCGTGGGCGCCCGCAACGTCTTCGGGGACCTGCCCGGCAGTTGGCAGAACGTGAGCTGGGAGAAGGTCGTCGCGGCGGACCCGGACGCCATCGTGGTCGCGGACGCCGACTGGGACACCGCCCAGTCCAAGATCGACTACCTGGAGAACGACCCGGTCCTGAGCAAGCTCACCGCCGTGCAGCGCAAGGCCTTCGTGACGGTGCCGTTCTCCGAGTCGACCCCCGGCGTGCTGCTCGCCGACGGTGCCGCCCGGGTGTCCGACGGGCTGGGCCGACTGCACCCGGCTTCATGACCGCCGCGCCCCACCCCGTCGTGCGGCCCGCTGGTC
>NZ_JBHVEU010000473.1:0-6770 GCF_042802075.1 Kitasatospora sp. NPDC057518 | reverse complement strand
GGGCTACCGCCTACCCGGGCTCAGTTGGCGCGGTCGAAGTCGATCGCGCTGTACGCCCGCAGCTTCGAGAGCTTGTGGGTGGAGTTGATCTCGCGGATGGTGCCGCTCTTGGAGCGCATCACCAGCGAGCTGGTGGTGGCGGTCTCCGAGCGGTAGTGCACGCCGCGCAGCAGCTCGCCGTCGGTGATGCCGGTGGCGACGAAGAACACGTTCTCGCCGCTGACCAGGTCGTCCGTGGTGAGCACCCGGTCCAGGTCGTGGCCGGCGTCCAGGGCCTTCTGCCGCTCGGCGTCGTCCTTGGGCCACAGCCGGCCCTGGATCACGCCGCCCATGCACTTCATCGCGCAGGCCGCGATGATGCCCTCCGGGGTGCCGCCGACGCCCATCAGCAGGTCGACGCCGGTGCCCTCGCGGGCGGCCATGATGGCGCCGGCCACGTCGCCGTCCGAGATGAACTTGATCCGGGCGCCCGCCTCGCGGATCTCCCGGACCAGGCCGTCGTGGCGCGGGCGGTCGAGCACCACGACGGTGACGTCCTCGACGGCGCTGCCCTTGGCCTTGGCGACCCGGCGGATGTTGACCGCCGCCGGGGCGGTGATGTCGACGAACTCGGCCGCCTCCGGTCCGGCCACCAGCTTGTCCATGTAGAACACGGCGCTGGGGTCGAACATGGTGCCGCGGTCGGCGACGGCCAGTACGGCCACCGCGTTGTTCATGCCCTTGGCGGTCAGCGTGGTGCCGTCCACCGGGTCGACCGCGACGTCGCACTCGGCGCCGGTGCCGTCGCCGACCCGTTCGCCGTTGTAGAGCATCGGGGCTTCGTCCTTCTCGCCTTCGCCGATGACGACGACGCCGTTCATCGAGACGGTCGAGACGAGGGTGCGCATCGCCTTCACGGCGGCGCCGTCCGCGCCGTTCTTGTCACCCCGGCCGACCCACCGGCCGGCGGCCATCGCGGCCGCCTCGGTGACCCGGACGAGTTCGAGCGCGAGGTTCCGGTCCGGAGCCTCGGGCGCGACCTCCAGGGCACTGGGAAGCTGGTGCGGGTACTGCGTGGACATCGTCGTTACCTCTCTGTACGCGACGACCAGTGAGCGCCCGACTACTGCCAGGTCGAACGCCGTGGTGAGGGTATTGCGATCGTATCTGCCCACGAGATGACTGTCTGTGGCGCGGGTCGCTGCTCTGTGGCGGAAAACGCCTGTTCATCCCGTTTCACCCGGACGTGAATACCCCTGGTGACCGCCCCGGGATGTGGATGAGTCACCATGTGGGGGTGGCAGCAGACAACAAGGGCATGAGGGGCCGGCAGACCGTACGGGACATGGTCCTGTCGATGCTGGTGGTCGGTTTCGTCGTCTGGATCGGGTACCTGTTCCTCCCGCACGACGCCAACGGCGACCCGGTGCACGAGGTCGCGTACAAGGTGGAGACCTCCACCGCCAGGCGTGCGGCGCCGTACCCGGTGCTCTCCCCGGAGGGGCTGTCCGACAAGTGGCGGGCCACCTCGGTCAGCTACAAGCCGGCCGACCAGAACAACGGCAGGGGCAACGCCTGGCACCTGGGCTTCGTGACCCCCTCCGGCCAGTACGCGGCGGTCGAGCAGAGCGACGTGCCGCGCGACTCCCTGCTGGCCGCCTACGTGACGGGCGCCAAGCCGGACGGTACCGCCGAGGTGGCCGGCCGCGCCTGGGAGCGCGTGCAGGGCGAGAAGGCCCGCGCGCTGACCGTGCAGACCGGCCCCGGGACCACCCTGCTCACCGGCACCGCCTCCTACGAGGAGCTGGCCGAACTGGCGCAGGCGCTCAAGTAGCCCGCCCCCGCTCCACCCCGCCCGGCACGCGCCGGAGCACCCTGGACGACGCCGAAGGGCCCCGCACCGGACGAACCGGTGCGGGGCCCTTGCGCGCGGGGCGGATCAGACGGTGGTGACGACCTCGTCGTAGGCCAGGCGCGGCGAACGCGGGAACCAGGCGTCGTCGCCCGGCTTGCCGATGTTGACCACGGCCAGCACCGAGTGCTCGCCGTCGCCGAAGAACTCCTTGTTGATGCCCTCGGCGTCGTAGCCGGTCATCGGGCCGGCGGCCAGGCCGGCGGCGCGCACGCCGATGATGAAGTACGCGGCCTGCAGGGCGCCGTTCAGCGTGGCGGACTGCTCACGGACGCTGCGCTCCGAGAAGAAGACGTCCTTGGCCTGCGGGAAGTGCGGGAACTGGGTCGGCAGCTCCTCGTGGAACTCGTTGTCCGCGGCGAGGACGGCGACCAGCGGCGCGGCGGCGGTCTTGGCCTTGTTGCCGTCCGCGAGGTGCTGGACGAGGCGCTCGCGGCCCTCGGCCGAGCGGACCAGGACGACGCGCAGCGGCTGCTGGTTGAAGGCGGTCGGGCCGTACTTGACCAGCTCGTAGATGGCCTGGACCTGCTCCTCGGTGACCGGCTCGTCGGTGAAGGTGTTCGCGGTGCGGGCCTCGCGGAACAGCAGGTCCTGGGCGGCGGCGTCGAGTACCAGGGCGTCGGTGGTCATGCTTCTGCACCTCATGCGAAAGGGGGTTCGTCGGTATGATCGGCCGCAGCCGGTCACTTCATCCAACATAGGTGAAGTTTCAACGATTCCCCAAGCGAATGTGACCTGCCTCACTCCCCGCCCGGGCCCGCGCCCTCCTCGGCGGCCAGGGCGGCGTCCAGCCGGGCCCGGGCGCCGTCCAGCCAGCGCTGGCACACCTTCGCCAGCTGCTCGCCGCGCTCCCACAGGGCCAGCGACTCCTCCAGCGACGTCCCGCCGTTCTCCAGCTGCCGGACGACGTCCAGCAGCGCGTCCCGGGCGTGCTCGTAGCCCAGCGCGTCGTCCGGGTTCGGCGCCGCCGCGTCCTGCTGCTCCTGCTGCTCTGCCATGCGTGCCAGCGTAGGGGGTGCGGGTGACAGCGTCAGCCTCCGTCGGCCGCCGTGACGTCGAAGCCGCCGCCCGCCACCCGGGCGTGCAGCCCCTCGCCGGGCGCGACCTGCGCCGGGTCGGTCACCACCGTGCCGTCCGCCCGCTGGAGCACCGCGTAGCCGCGCTCCAGGGTGGCCGCCGGGGAGAGCGCCACCACCCGGGCCAGGGTGTGGCCGAGGTCGCTCTGCGCGTGGTCCAGCCGGTGCCGCAGGGTGCGCCGGGCCCGCTCCAGCAGGCCGTCCACCTCCTGCCCGCGCCCGTCCAGCATCCGGTGCGGGGCGGCCAGCGCCGGGCGGCTGCGCACCCCGTCCAGTCCGTGCTGCTCGCGGTCGACCCGGGACAGCACGTGCCGGCGGGCGCGGTCGCGCAGCTGACGGACCTTGGCCAGCTCCTCGCCGACGTCCGGAACCACCCGTTTGGCCGCATCGGTCGGGGTGGAGGCGCGCAGGTCGGCCACGAAGTCCAGCAGCGGCTGGTCCGGCTCGTGCCCGATCGCGCTCACCACCGGCGTACGGGCGGCCGCGACCAGCCGCACCAGCCCCTCGTCCGAGAACGGCAGCAGGTCCTCCACGCTGCCGCCGCCCCGGGCCACGATGATCACGTCCACCTCGGGGTGCTCGTCCAGCTCCCGCACCGCCGCGCTCACCCGCTCCACCGCGCTGACCCCCTGCACCGGGACGTTGCGCACCTCGAAGCGGACGGCCGGCCAGCGCCGCCGGGCGTTCTCCAGCACGTCCCGCTCGGCGGCCGAGCCGCGCCCGGTGACCAGCCCGACGCACTGCGGCAGGAACGGCAGCGGCCGCTTGCGCTCGGCCGCGAACAGGCCCTCCCCGGCGAGCCGCCGCTTCAGCTGCTCCAGCCGGGCCAGCAGCTCGCCGAGGCCCACCGGGCGGATCTCCGAGGCGCGCAGCGACAGCTGCCCGCGCGCCGCGTACCACTCCGGCTTGGCGTGCACGACGACCCGCGCGCCCTCCTGCACCACCTCCGCGACCTGGTCGAACACCGAGCGGAAGCAGGTCACCGTGAGCGACACGTCGGCCTGCGGGTCGCGCAGGGTCAGGAACACCACGCCCGCGCCGGGGCGCCGGCTGAGCTGGGTGATCTGCCCCTCCACCCAGACCGCGCCGAGCCGGTCGACCCAGCCGCCGATCAGCGCGGAGACCTTGCCGACCGGGAGCGGCGCTTCGGGGGAGCTGGTGTTGGCCATGCGTACGAGGCTAGCGGCGCGGGCCGACACGGCCGAGACCGCGTCGCCGCGGGCCGGCCCGGCCGGGACCGTGTCCGGCCCCGCGCGGCCCGACGGCGGTCACCGGGGAAGCCGGGGCGGCCGGCGCCCGTCGGCCCCGCCGCGGGCGGCGCCCTGGACGGCGAGCACCACCAGGCCGACCGCCAGCCAGACCAGCCCGACGATCTGCGCGGTGGTCGAGGCCTCGTACACCACCGCCCCGATCACCGCGATCCCCAGCGCCGGGACGACCACGTGCCGCAGCCACCGCCGCGAGCCGTGCCGCACCGCGTACCAGCCGATCACCGAGGCGTGCAGCAGCGCGAAGGCGGTCAGCGCGCCCACGTTGACCACCGAGGTGAGCTGGTCCAGCCCGTCGTCCCGGTCGGCCGCCCAGACCGCCGCCGCCATCGTGATCACCGCGGCCGCCAGCAGCGCCCGGCGCGGCACCGCGCTGCCCGGGTCGACCGAGCCGAGCAGTCGCGGCAGCCGGCCCTCCCGGCCCATCGCGAAGACCAGCCGCCCGGCCGCGGCCTGCCCGGCCAGGGCCGCGAAGGCCGCGCCGATCGCCTTGCTGGCCGCCACCAGCACGTGCAGCCAGTGCCCGACGCCGCTCTCCACGGTGTCGTAGAAGGCCGAGCCCTGCGCCGCCGGGTCGGCGGCCAGCTGCTGCGGGCCCAGCGGCTCCAGCAGTGCCGCCAGGTAGGTCTGGGCGACGAACAGCACCCCGGCCAGCGCCAGGCACCAGAGCACCGCCCGGGCCACCGCCGCCGAGGCGCCGACCGCCTCCTCCACGAAGGTGGCGATCGCGTCGAAGCCCAGGTAGGAGAGCACCGCGACGGACACCGCGGAGACCACCGCGGTCATCGAGAAGGCCCCGACGGCGGTGAACGGGGTGTCCCAGCCGCGCTGGGCCCCGCCCTGGGCCAGCGCCACCACGGCCGCGGCCACGAACACCGCCAGCACCGCGATCTCCATCGCGAGCACCGCGAAGCCGACCACCGCCGCCGTCCGCACCCCGACCAGGTTGAGCGCGGTGGTCACCACCACCGCGAGCGCCGTCCAGACCCAGCGCGAGACGTCCGGGACCAGGGAGTTCAGCGCGATCCCGGAGAACAGGTAGGCCACGGCGGGGATCAGGAGGTAGTCGAGCATCGCCATCCACCCGGCGATGAAGCCCGGCCCCTCGCCCAGCCCGGCCCGGGCGTAGGCGAACACCGAGCCGGTCTGCGGCACGGCGCGCACCATCTGGGCGTACGAGAAGGCGGTGAAGCCCATCGCCACCGTCGCGGCCAGGTACACCGTGGCGACGGCGCCGTGGCTCTTGGCGTCCAGCACGCCGAAGACGCCGACCGGGGCCATCGGGGCGATGAACAGCAGTCCGTAGACCATCAGATCGCGGACGCCCAGGCTGCGGCGCAGGCCGCTCGGCGTCACCTGCTCGCTCACAGAGCTCATAGACACCATATTTTGAGCGCTATTGACCGGGTCTGCACGGAATGTGTCCGCCGTCGGCGCGGCTTCGCGCCGGTCGCCCGGCGGGCGGGCACCGCTCGCGGCCGCCCGTACGATGGAGCCATGTCCAAGACCGCGCAGCGCCGTGTCCTGCTCGCCGCCCCCCGGGGCTACTGCGCGGGAGTCGACCGCGCCGTGATCGCCGTGGAGAAGGCCCTGGAGCAGTACGGGGCGCCCATCTACGTCCGCAAGCAGATCGTCCACAACAAGTACGTGGTGCAGACCCTGGAGAAGAAGGGCGCGATCTTCGTCGACGAGACGGAGGAGGTGCCCGAGGGCTCGATCGTCGTCTTCTCCGCGCACGGCGTCGCCCCGGCCGTCCACGACGAGGCGCGGGCCGGCCGGCTGGCCACCATCGACGCGACCTGCCCGCTGGTCACCAAGGTGCACAAGGAGGCCGTGCGCTTCGCCGACGAGGGCTTCGACATCCTGCTGGTGGGCCACGAGGGCCACGAGGAGGTCATCGGCACCATGGGCGAGGCCCCGGACCGGATCCACCTGGTGGACGGTGCCGAGGACGTCGCCAACGTGCAGGTCCGGGACGAGTCCAAGGTCGTCTGGCTGTCCCAGACCACCCTGTCCGTGGACGAGACCATGGCCACCGTCGGCGAGCTGAAGAAGCGCTTCCCGGGGCTGGTCAGCCCGCCCAGCGACGACATCTGCTACGCCACCCAGAACCGCCAGGTCGCGGTCAAGCAGCTGGCCCCGGAGACCGACCTGCTGATCGTGGTCGGCTCCAAGAACTCCTCCAACTCCGTCCGCCTGGTCGAGGTCGGCCTGGAGTACGGCGCCAAGGCCGCCCACCTGGTGGACTTCGCCGAGGAGATCCGCGAGGAGTGGCTGGAGGGCGTCACCACGGTCGGCCTGACCAGCGGCGCCTCGGTGCCGGAGATCCTGGTCGACGGCGTGCTGGAGTTCCTGGCCACGCGCGGTTACGACACGGTCGAGACGGTCAAGACCGCCGAGGAGCACCTGACCTTCTCGCTGCCCAAGGAACTGCGCCGTGACCTGCGCGCCGAGGCGGCTGGCAAGCTCTGACCCCACCCGGAAGGCCCGGCACCCCGCGCGGGGTACCGGGCCGTCCGCGGTGGGCGCCCCGGC
>NZ_JBHVEU010000472.1:0-6837 GCF_042802075.1 Kitasatospora sp. NPDC057518 | reverse complement strand
GCCGTTCACCCCGTAGGGTGGACGGCGGGGCACCGTCGCGACCAGGAGGGGATACGGGAGATGGCTGGCTGGAGGATCCCGGGCTTGGCGGCCCGGCCCCGGTTCACGAGCCGGGCGACCGTCCTCGTCCTGGTGCTCTGCTCGCTGGTGGCGATCCTCGCCTACCCGACGCGGCAGTTCATCTCCCAGCGCGCCGAGATCTCCGCCCAGCGGGCGAAGGCCGACCACGCGCGCCAGCAGGTCGAGCAGCTGCGCCGGGAGAAGGCCCGCTGGCAGGACCCGGAGTACGTCAAGGCGCAGGCTCGCGCCCGGCTGCACTACGCGGTGCCGGGGGAGACCCCGTACATCGCGGTGGACCCGGCCGGCCAGGCCTCCGCCAGGACCTCCTCGTCCGCGGGCGGGGCCGCCTCCGGGCCGAACGCGGCGCCCGGCGGCGCCGCCGGCCAGGCGAAGGCCGCCAAGCCCTGGTACGCCAGCATCTGGGACTCGGTGGACGCCGCCGACACCGCCGCGGCGGCCCCCGCCACCCCCCTTCCCCTCCCACCGTCCCCCGTTGGAGACACCTCCCCCCATGACCACTGAGAACCACCCCACCGTCTCCGACGCCGACGTCGCGGCCATCGCCGCCCAGCTCGGCCGGGTGCCGCGCGGCCTGCGCGGCGTGGCGCACCGCTGCCCCTGCGGCAACCCGGACGTCGTGGAGACGGCTCCCCGGCTGCCGGACGGCACGCCGTTCCCCACGCTCTACTACCTGACCTGCCCCAAGGCCGCCTCGCTGATCGGCACCCTGGAGGCGGAGGGCGTGATGAAGGACCAGAGCGCCCGGCTCGCCGAGGACCCGGAGCTGGCCGCCGCCTACCAGAAGGCGCACGAGGACTACATCGCCCGGCGCGACGCGATCGAGGTGCTGGAGGGCTTCCCGAGCGCCGGCGGCATGCCGGACCGGGTGAAGTGCCTGCACGTGCTGGTCGGCCACTCGCTGGCGGCCGGCGAGGGCGTCAACCCGCTCGGCGACGAGGCGATCGGCATGCTGGAGGACTGGTGGGCCAAGGGCCCGTGCGTCTCCCCGGCCGAGGTCGAGGCGGCCGGTGAGCGGGTCGCCCGCAACCGCGCCAAGGAGCAGGACCACGAGGCCGTGATCGCCGCCAAGCAGCAGAAGGCCGCCGAGCGCGCCGCGAAGAAGCGGGCCGCCGAGGACGCCGCGGCGGAGCGGGAGTCCGAGTGAGCGCGACCCGGGTGGCCGCGATCGACTGCGGCACCAACTCGATCCGCCTGCTGGTCGCCGACCTCGACCCGGAGACCGGGGAGATCACCGACCTGGACCGCCGGATGATCGTCAACCGGCTGGGCCAGGGCGTGGACCGGACCGGCCGGCTGCACCCGGACGCGCTGGCCCGCACCTTCGCGGCCTGCCGGGAGTACCAGGCGATCATCTCCGGTTTCGGGGTCGGCCCCGAGCGGGTCCGCTTCGTCGCCACCAGCGCCTCCCGGGACGCCGAGAACAGCGACGAGTACGTCAAGGGCGTGCGCGACATCCTGGGCGTCGAGCCCGAGGTGGTGAGCGGCGAGGAGGAGGCACGGCTGTCCTTCGTGGGCGCCACCAAGGAGCTGACCGGCGGTCAGCTCCCCGGCCCGTACCTGGTGTTCGACCTCGGCGGCGGCTCCACCGAGTTCGTGCTCGGCACGGACGACGTGCAGGCGGCGCGCTCGGTGGACATCGGCTGCGTGCGGCTCACCGAGCGGTACTTCGGCGACGCCGAGCTGCCCTCCGAGGCGCAGGTCGAGGCCGCCCGGGCGCACGTGCGGGCCGAGCTGGACCGGGCCGAGGAGGTCGTCCCGCTGACCGGCGCGGCCACCCTGGTGGGCCTGGCCGGGACGGTCACCACGGTGTCGGCGATCGCCCAGGGCCTGCCCGGCTACGACTCGGCGGCGATCCACCACTCGCGGATCAGCCGGGAGCGGGTCGCCGGGATCGCCCGGGAGCTGCTGGCCGCCACCCACGCCGAGCGCGCGGCCATCCCGTCGATGCACCCGGGCCGGGTGGACGTGATCGCGGCCGGGGCGCTGGAACTGCTGGAGATCATGGAGCGCACCGGCGCCGCCGAGGTGGTCGTGAGCGAGCACGACATCCTGGACGGAATCGCCTTCGGTATCGCCTCCTGACCCCGTGCGGGGCTTACCCGACCGGCCCCGGCACCCCTTTCGGGGGGCCGGGGCCGGGGCGCGCCCGAGCGCGGGTGGGAAAGTTCGTGAATTTCTTCACATGGGGATCCGGCCATTCGCCGCACCGGCCCGCCCACTACGTCCGAAATGTGGGACCGAAGGCCCGTCGGCCGGGTGGCCCATGGGATCGCAGGTCAGGCCTCGTTTGAGGTTTGAAAATCGAAATCACGTGCGGGAACCCGGGCGTTGTGCGGATCGTTGCTGCTCAGGCCGGTGGTGCTCCGCCGTGCGTTCGCGCGGGGCCGCCCAGGGGTGGGGGTCACCGCGCCGGGCCTGGTTTTGCGGCCGCGCAGTGTAGCACGGGGGGTCCGTCAACTTGTGACCGGGCTCACGAAGGCTGCTCCGGACGGTGCTGGATACTTTCGGATATGAGCACCACGGAGCGTCCTCGCATCCTCATTGTCGGCGGTGGTTACGTCGGCCTGTATGCCGCGATGCGCATCCTCAAGAAGATGCGTTACGGCGAAGCGACCGTCACGGTCGTCGACCCGCGGTCGTACATGACGTACCTGCCCTTCCTCCCCGAGGCGGCCGGCGGCAGTGTCGCGCCTCGCAACCTCATCGCGCCGCTGCGCAGCACCCTGAAGAAGGCGGAGGTGCTGACCGGGTCCGTCACCGGCATCGACCACGCCCGCAAGGTTGCCACCATCCAGCCCGCGGCCGGTGACAGCTACGAGCTGCCCTTCGAGTACCTGGTCGTCGCGACCGGCTCGGTCTCCCGCACCTTCCCGATCCCGGGTCTGGCGGAGAACGGCCTCGGCATGAAGACGGTCGAGGAGGCCATCGGCCTCCGCAACCACGTCATGGCCCAGCTCGACAAGGCCGAGTCCACCACGGACGAGGACATCCGCCGCAAGGCGCTGACCTTCGTGGTGATCGGTGGCGGCTTCGCCGGCATCGAGACCGTCGCCGAGGTCGAGGACATGGCCCGCGACGCGGCCAAGCTGTACAAGACCGTCAGCCGCGAGGACATGCGCTTCGTGGTGGTCGAGGCGGCCAACCGCATCCTCCCCGAGATGGGCCCGGACCTCGGTCTGTGGACCAAGGAGAAGCTCGAGGAGCGCAACATCGAGGTCTACATCGAGACCTCGATGGACTCCTGCGTCGACGGCCACGTCATGCTGAAGAACGGCATGGAGATGGACGCCTCCACCATCGTGTGGACGGCCGGCGTGAAGCCGAACCCGGTGCTGGCCAACTTCGGCCTGCCGCTGGGCCCGCGCGGCCACGTCGACACCGCGCCGACCCTCCAGGTCCAGGGCTTCGACTACGTCTGGTCCGCCGGCGACAACGCCCAGGTGCCGGACCTCGCCGCGGGCGAGGGCGCCTGGTGCCCGCCGAACGCCCAGCACGCCAGCCGTCAGGCCGTCGTCCTCGGCGACAACGTGATCTCCGGCATGCGCGGCTTCCCGCAGAAGGAGTACAAGCACAAGAACCTGGGTGCGGTCGCCGGTCTCGGCCTGCACAAGGGCGTGGCGATCCTCTTCGGCAAGTACAAGCTGAAGGGCCGTCCGGCCTGGTGGTTCCACCGCCTGTACCACGGTGCGATGGTGCCGACCTTCAACCGCAAGGTCCGCGTCTTCACCGACTGGACCCTCGCGATGTTCCTCAAGCGCGAGATGGTCGGCCTCGCCCAGATGGAGAAGCCGCAGCTTCCCATCCAGGAGGTCACTCCGCCCACCAAGCCCGTCGAGGCCGCCAAGCCGGCCGCCGACAAGGAACTCGCCAGCAAGTAAGCGACTGAGACCCCGGTGTGGGAGCACCGGGGTATGAGTCGGAGGCTCTCCGCCCGGCAGCGTTGCCGGACCACGACCTCCGTGGTGCTCAGCCGGCCGTGCGACCGGGCGGAGTACAGAAGTAGAAGGTCCCCTGCCGAACCCTCCGGCAGGGGACCTCTCTCGTTGCGGGACCGGTCAGTCGGTCTTGATGCTCTCCAGGATGTCCAGCTTGGACGCCCGGCGGGCCGGCCAGATCGCGGCCACCAGGCCGACCACCCCGGCCAGCGCCAGGAACAGCGCCAGCTGGCCGAACGGCAGGACCGTGGTCAGGCCGGAGAGGCTGGACTTCAGGGTGCCGTTGATCGCCCAGGCGATGAAGCAGCCGAGCAGCAGGCCGATGCCGGCGCCGAACAGCGAGATCACCACGGACTCCAGACGGACCATCCGCTTGATGCCGCCGCGGTCCAGGCCGATCGCCCGCAGCATCCCGATCTCGCGCTTGCGCTCGAAGACCGACATCGCCAGCGTGTTGACCACGCCCAGGATCGCGATCAGGACCGCCATCCCCAGCAGGCCGTACATCAGGTTCAGCGCGAAGGTGATGGTCTGGCTGAACTCGTCCCGGACGTCCTGCTTGGACTTCACCTCGATCACCGGGTTGGCGCCGGTGGCGTCCTTCAGGGCCTGCTTGAGGCCGTCGGTGGCGCCGTCCTTGCCCTTGACCAGGACGTCGGAGATGTACGGCTTCGGCTCGTGCTTGGCGATCTCGCTGTTGGCCAGCATGACCGGGCCGAGCATGCCGCCGGTCTTGTACACACCGCCGACGGTGACCTTGCCGGTGGACTCGTCCGGGTAGGCCACGGTCAGCACCGAGCCGGTGGTGACGTTCAGCTTCTTGGCGGCGTCCTCGTCGAGCAGCAGCTGGCCCTGGCCGAAGCCGGCGGTGGAGCCGCTGGTCAGCTCGACGTCGGCGAGCTGGTCCAGGACGGCGGCGTCCAGGCCGTTGACCGTCCTGCTGGTGCCGTCGAGCTCCCAGTACGCGGTCGTCATCGCCGAGGAGGCGGCCACCCCGGGGGCCTTGGCGATCTGGGCGGGCACCTGCGCGGACAGGCTCATGCCGTTGGCGGCCCCGACGATGAAGTCGGCCTTCATCGAGCCGGTGACGGCCCGGTCGATGGTGTCGTTGACCGAGGCGCCGATCACGGTGAGCCCGGTGACCAGGGTCAGACCGATGGTCAGCGCGGCGGCGGTGGCCGCGGTGCGGCGCGGGTTGCGCACCGCGTTCCGCTGGGCGAGCCTGCCCGGGGTGCCGCCGAGCCGCAGCAGCGGGCCGACCAGCGCGACCACCGGACGGGAGAGCAGCGGCAGCAGGACGAACACGCCGATCAGGGCCAGGAAGGCGCCCAGGCCGACCGGCAGCCGGCCGCTGTCGTTGCCGGTGGAGGCGCCGTAGCCGATCAGGGCGAGGCCGCCGCCGGCGAGCACCGAGCCGATCGTGTTGCGGACCACCAGGCTCTTCTGGGAGACCGGCTGGTCGCCGCTGCTCATCGCGGCCACCGGGGCGATCCGGGAGGCGCGCATGGCGGGCAGCAGGGCCGACGTGACCGTCACCAGGACGCCGACCACGACCGTCACCACGACGGTGAGCGGCTTGATCACCAGCGAGCCGTTCGGCATGTTCTCGTTCATCGCGCCGATCAGCGACTGCATCCCGGCGCCGATCCCGATGCCGGCGACCAGACCGGCCACGGCGGAGACGGTGCCGATCAGCAGCGCCTCGATCAGCACGGACCGGGTGACCTGCTTGCGGCTGGCACCGATGGCCCGCATCAGGGCCAGCTCCTTGGTGCGCTGGGCGACCAGCATGGTGAAGGTGTTGGCGATGATGAAGATGCCGACGAAGAGCGAGATGAAGGCGAAGACCAGGAGCATCGTGCGCATGCTGCTGGTGCTCCTGGTGATCATCTCCTGCTCGTCGGCCTTGAGCTTGGCGCCGGTCTCGATGTCGAACTGGTGGCCGGAGGGCACCACGGGCTGGGCCTGGGCGAGCAGCGCGTCCTGGCTGGTGCCGGGCTTGGCGGTGAGCACGACGCTGCTGTAGCGGCCGGGCTCCAGCAGGGTCTGCTGGGCGGTGGCCCGGTCGAACAGGGTGAGCGAGCCGCCGGTGTTCACCACCGGGTCGTCGGTGGTGAAGATCCCGGTGAGCTTCGCCTCGATCACCGGTCCGTTGGCGGCGACCCGGACGGTGTCGCCGACCTTGTAGCCCGCCTTGTCGGCGGTCTTGCGGTCGAGCGCGACCTCCTTGGCGGCCTTCGGGCCCTGGCCCTCGGCCATCGGGTAGCGCGGGTCCTTGCCGTCCTGGCCGGGTGCGAAGTTGGCGCCCTTGGCGGCCCAGACCTGGCCGATCAGGTTGCCCTTCTTGTCGGCCACGCCGGTGAAGCCGCTGACCACGCCGCGGGCGCCGGCGGTGCCCGGCAGGGCGGCCAGCTGCTGGACGGTGGCGTCGGTGAGGGTGGCGGAGCCGCCCTCGCTCTTCTGCCGGGCGGAGGCGTTGGAGCCGGCCGCGCGGTCCACCACCTGGACCGAGACGTCCGAGTAGCTCTTGGAGTTGCTGTCCCGCATGGCCTTGCCGAAGGTGTCGGAGAAGACCATGGTGCCGGCCACGAAGGCGGTGCCGAGCATGACGGCCAGGGCCGTCATCAGCAGCCGGCCCTTGTGGGCCAGCACGTTGCGCAGTGCGGTGCGATACATGGGGTGTCCTGGGAAGGTCGGTGAGCGGGCTGCGACTGCTGCGCCGGACTAGCTGGTGCGGCCCTTGGCGTCGAAGCGGCGCATGCGGTCCAGGACGGTGTCGGCGGTGGGCTGGTGGAGTTCGTCGACGATGCGGCCGTCGGCG
>NZ_JBHVEU010000471.1:0-6842 GCF_042802075.1 Kitasatospora sp. NPDC057518 | reverse complement strand
GGGGCGGTACGGCGAGCGCCGGGAGCGGCACGGCGAACGGCGTCACGGTCGGCGCCGGCGGCCCGGGCGGACACGGCACGGGCGACGGTACGGGCGACGCCGACAGCGGAACGGACGGCAGAGTGGACGGCACGGCCCAGGAGCCGACCGGCCCGTACCTCGGCGCCGGCGGCGACCACGACGCGATCACCGACGACGGCCCGATCGGCTCCGCCGAGTGGGACCTGCTGACCGACGGGATCCAGTGGAGCCCGGAGGCCTACCTCCTCCTCGGTTGCGAGCCGGGCCACGGCCCGCTCAGCCTCGACCGGCTGCCCGACCGCCTCCCCGAGGCGGACCGGCCGCTGCTGCGGCGGATGATGACCGACGCCCTGGTGCACGGCCGCTGCGCCGCCGGCACCCTGCGGGTCCGCCGGCCCGACGGGCGGTACGACGGCGTCGAGTGCGCGGGCGAGCCCGTCCTCGGCACCGACGGCACGGTCGTCGCGCTGCGCATGCTGCTCCGCCCGGCCCCGCCGCACTGAGCGGACAACCCCCGCCCCTCATAGCCCGGCACTCCGAGGCCCCAGCCCGCACGAAGGCCCGGCCCGGGCCCGTACGTCCGGGAGCCCGTCAGGTCAGCCGGCGCCGGTTCTTGGCGTCCGCCGCCCGCAGCGCCCGGCCCAGCTCCTCCCGCAGCTCGTCCACCACGGGCAGCCCCCGGTACTGCGCGGTCAGCCGGTACATCTCGCGCAGCCGGTCCCAGGTCCGGTGCGAGGAGTTCTGGCCGATCAGGTTCATCACCATCTTGGCCTGGAACCGCGCCGCGTCCGGCTCGCCGGTGAGCAGGTGCACCGAGGCCAGGGTGATCCGGTCGAACAGCGCCGACCGCAGCTGCCCGGTCCCCTCCCGCAGGGTGATCACCCGCTCCGCGTGCCGGCGGGCCTCGGGGGCCGCCCCCGGGTCGTGCTCGGAGAGCGTGCGCAGCACCAGGGCCTGCATGCCGCGCAGTTCGGCCTCGTCGAACACCTGCATCCACGAGGGCGGTGGCTCCGGCGCCTCCTCGGTGAACAGGTCCTCGGCCTCCCCGAGCAGCCGATAGGTGTCCTGGGAGTGCCCGATCGAGGCGTGCGCCCACGCCTCGACGGTGTTGAGCATGGCGCGCGTTCTGGGCAGCAGCCGGCCGCCGGCCGCCTTGGCCGCCGACATCAGGTCCAGCGCCTCGTCGGCCCGGCCCAGGTGCACCATCTGCCGCGCGGCCCGGGAGATCGCCTCGCCGGCCCGTGGCCGGTCGCCGGCCTCCTTGGCCGCGTCGGCCGCGATCATGAAGTACTTCTGGGCGGTGGGCTCCAGCCCCACGTCGTGCGACATCCAGCCCGCCAGCACCGCCAGGTTGGCCGCGACCAGCCACAGCCGCTGCTCCACCGCCGGTGCGTGCCGGTGCGTCAACAGGCCGCCGACCTCGTTCAGTTGACCGACCACCGCCTTGCGCTGCAACCCGCCGCCGCGGGCCGCGTCCCAGGCCCGGAACACCTGTACCGAGTGCTCCAGCGACTCCACCTCGTCGAGCCCGACCGGGCCCGCGTCGTACACGTCCGCCGCCGGGTGCGCTCCGCCCCCGGCGACCGCCTGTCGCGGCCCGGGGACGGAGGCCGCGTACGCGACCGCGTCCCCGCCCAGCCAGCCCTTCAGCGAGTCGGCGATGACCGCCCCGGCCGTGAGCGCGGCTCCAGCGCCCACCAATCCACGTCGGTTCAGCATGAGGTCCATTCCCGTGAACTCGGTGAGGACCGCGGCTGTTCGATCCGGCGACCATGGCACTGCTGCGGACGCGTCCGCTCCGGACCTGGTGGGCCGGTGTCGTTCCAGACCGAGGTCCTCAGTGGTGACGACACGGCCGAGCCGCTCCGTGAACACGGCCGCCAGCACCCTCGGCACCGGATCGCGCGGGATCTCCCCCTGCTCGATCCAACGCCGTACCCTCGACGTGTCGGTGGACAGCTGCAACTGCCCCATCGCGGCACCCCGACGGTTGACCAGCCGCGCCAGCTCGCCCTTCGACCATCCGGTCAGGACGAACAGGTCGGCCAGTCGGGTGTTGGGTTCCCTGCTCAACGAAGCCCCCAGGTTCCTCGGCTGATCCGAGGCTAGAGGCTCGGGCAAGTGCCGGGCGAGCATTCGCCACCGTTCGCCAGGGCCCGCCAGACTACTAAGCCAGTGCCCGACGGGTGTGTTGTAGGGGTGCGCCACCTCGCCCCCCGGGTCGGGCGGTGTCCCACCAGCGTCGGGGCTGTCCCCCGACGGTGGCACGGGGCGCTCCCGGTCCTCACCCGAGGGGGTGGCGCGGCCGGGTGGCGCGGGAGCGCCGGGCACGGCCACGGCAGTCCGGCCGACCGCATTCCCCAGGGTGCGGACGGCCGGAGCACCGCCGACCAGGGGTTCCTGACCCCGCGTCCGTGCCCGGCGCCCGCGCACCACCGACCGCACCGCTACGGGGTACCGCGCGGAGCAGCGCACCGCACGACGTACCGCACCACCCGCAGGGCCGCCGTCACGCCAGGAAGCACACGGCACCGGCCCTCCCCCGCCCCCGCGGGGCAAGCACCCGCCGACGGACCGGAAGGGACCTCCCTCAGCCCATGTACTCCTCAGCGACGACCCCCACGCCCACCGCGACCCGCCCAGCGCTGCGCCCCCCCACCGCAGCCGCCGGCCGCACCGGCCCCAGGGCCGTGCCCCCGGCGAGCCGTCCCGCGGTCCCGCGCGGCGCCGAGGGCCGGGCCACGGACACCCGGGTCGTCCCGACCGGCCGTACGGCGCTGGGCCCCGCCGGCCGTACCGCGCTGGGCCTGCGGGCCCCCGAGGCCGCCCTGCCGGGCGGCGGCCGGATGCCGCTGGCCCGGCAGGCCGACGGCCAGGTGCTGCGGGCCCGGCGGCCCGGCCTGCCCGTCGGCGGCGGCCCGGAGCGGATCGACCCGTCGGCGCTCCAGACCCCGGCGGTCCGGGCGGCGCTCGCGGGCGTCTCGCGGATATGTCCCGCGTTCACCCCGCGCCAGGTCCTGCGCGAGGGCAGCCGCCACATCCTGGTGGCGGGCACCATCGGGCGGGCTCCGGTGGTCGCCAAGTGCCTGGCGCCGCAGGCGGTGCGGAGTGAGTACTTCGAGCAGCTGGTGGCCGACTTCCACCACGAGGTGGCGGTCTACCGGGCGTTCGTCCGGCACCGTCCGCCGGTGCGGCTGCCCCGGCTGGTCGCGGCCGACCACGACCGGTGCGTGCTGGTCATGGAGCGCGTCCCGGGGCGCCCGGCGGCCCGCGAGCGCCACCCGGTCAACGCGCCCACCCCGGGCGAGGTGCGGGCGCTGCTCACCGCGGTCCGCACGCTGAACCTGTGGCGGCCGCCGACCGACGTCTTCCAGCCGCGCCTGGACTACCAGTTGGAGATCTCCCGCTACCACTCGGTGGGCCAGCTCACCGACCGGGACGCCGGCGACCTCCGCGGCCTGCTGCACGGCCTCGGCAGCACCCCGCTCCAGCTCTGCCACGGCGACGCCCTGCTCAGCAACATGCTGCTGGCGCCGTCCGGGCCGGTGCTGGTCGACTGGGAGCAGGCCGGCTGGTACCTGCCCGGCTACGACCTGGCGGTGCTCTGGAGCGTCCTGTCCGGGGACACCGCGGCACGCCGCCAGATCAGCCAACTCGCCCAGAGCGGCGGCACGCTGGCCCGCGACGCGTTCCTGGTGAACCTGGTGCTGGTGCTGATGCGGGAGATCCGGCTGTACGACGTGCCGGGCGCCGGCGAGGAGCAGCGGATCATGATCCGCCGGCTCTACGACGACGCGGCGCTCGCCCGCCGGGCCGTCCGCGCCGCGGTCGGGACCCGCTGAGCCACCGCCGGGGCCCGTCGGACCGCCGTCAGGACCCGCCGGGCCCGGGAGTTCGACGACGGGCCCTACGGCCGGGCGCCCCGCTCCAGGGCGGCCCGGCCGGCGGCCTCCAGGACGGTCTCGTCGGGGGCCAGGTGCACCCGGCTGCTGAGCACGTCCCGCAGGTAGCGCTCCAGCGGGTGACGCCGGCTCAGGCCGGGGTTGCCGGTGAGGGCGACGGCCTGCTGGACCACCGCCGTCGCGGCCCGGGTGGCCAGCAGGTGGGCCGGACCGGTCCGGGCGACGGCCTCCTGGTCGCCCCGGTCCACCCGGGAGGCCAGGCCCTCGACCAGTTCCTCGGCCCCGATCAACTGGGCCTCGATCTCGCCGAGGGCGGTCCGGTAGCGGGGCAGGGTGCCGAGCGGCTCGGTCAGATTGGCCGGGGTGCGCTGGTTGAGGAAGCGGATCAGCCACGCCTCGGCGGCCCGGGCGACCCCGATCGCCACGGCGGAGAGGGCCAAGTCGTGCCAGGCCGACGAGAGCTCGGCGTCGGCGTCGGCACTCTGACGGGCTGTCCGGCGACCGTTCGTCAGGCCGAGCGCGAGGTCGCCCGGCACCCGGACCCCGTCCAGCACCACGTCGTGGCTGGCGCTGGCCCGCAGCCCGAGCTGGTCCCAGGTCGGGTCGATCTCCAGGCCCTCGCTCTCGCCGCGGACCAGGAAGGTGCCGATCCGCGGCTCCTCCTCGTCGGTCCGCGCGGTCACCGCCATCCAGGCGAGCGCCTCGGCTCCGGTGCAGTACGTCTTCCGGCCCGTCAGCAGCCAGCCGTCGCCGTCCCGTCGGGCGACCGTGCCGGGCAGCTCGCCCGCCCCGGCACCGGGCTCCGCCCGCAGCGTGTTGACCAGCGCCGGGCCGCGCCGGGACTCGGTGAGCAGCCGCCGGTAGCCCGCCGTCGGCCAGTCGGCCCGGCGGGCCTGCTCGGCGTGCTGGAGCAGGGTGAAGGCGGTGACCACGGCCACCGAGGCGTCGCCGCGGCCGAGTCGGGACAGCACCCGGACGGTGTCGGCGAGCGTTCCGCCCGGACCGCCGTACCGCTCGGAGACGGTGAGGGTGAGCAGTCCGGCCTCGTGGACGGCCTCGATCCCCTGGTACGGGAAGGTCGCGTCGCGGTCGTGCTCCTCGGCGCGGGCAGCCAGCAGGTCGACCACCCGGGGCAGTCCGGCGAGGGCGGTCTCGACCGCGCTCCGGTCGGGTGCCGCGCCGCCGGGGGCGGAACTTGTGGGTGTGGAACCGGTGGATTCGAGATGGCCGGAACCCGTCGGTTCGGAACCCGCCGGCGGAGCGGCGGTCCCCGAACGGCGTCCGGCGGACGCGCTCCTGGGCGAACGGTTGTCAGCGGGGCGGTCGTCGGACGCGTGGTCCTCGGACGAACGCTCGGCGGTCGAACGGTTGGCGGCGCGAGTGGTCATGATGCTGTGCCTCCGGGCGGCAGCGTGGGCTCGGCAGGTGCGGGCGGCACGCCGTACGGGCGCGCGGTGGCGATCGGCGGCCCCGGAGGCCGGCTCACGGCCCGCCCCTGGTCCCGGCGCCGACCGGACACCCGGCCGATCGCCCGCCGCCGGGGGACGAATCCCCCCTCAGCGGCCCGGACACGCCGCGCTGGCGGTGCGCCGCAGGTCCAGATGCCTGCGACGGGTCAGCAACGGAAGGCGGCACGGCATGTTCGCGACTGTACGAACCGTTGATCGATACCGTCAAGCAGCGTCCGACCCCCGGGCGGAGCCGGCCGGCCCCGGCGGGATCAGCCCTGCTGGAACATGTCCGCGGGGAGCGGCTTCAGCAGCTGATACAGGTCGTCCGAAATCGGTCGGTCCCAGGACGCGACGGTGACCAGGACGCCGTCGCTGCGGCCGAACTGGGCGCAGAACACGCGCTCCTCGCTGACCTTGACCTTCTTCACGATCAGCAGGTCGTCCCCGAGCATCACCGGGAAGTCCTCGGCCGAGACGAACTCGACCGGCTCGTCGTTCTCCAGCGCCGCGAGCAGCTGCCGCACCTCGAAGGGCACCTCGTCGCCGGTCTCCCGGGCGGGCGAACCCTCGGGGAGGTTGCCGATGAACATCGCCGGACCTCTGCCGCCGAACAGGTCGTAGCGCAGGAAAATCCCCTGGCAGGAGCCGTCCGGGCCGGTCATCATGGCCGCACCGAAGTCACCGGGCCAGTCGCCCGGGTCCATCGCGAGCACGTCGAAGTCCGGGCCGGCGGGCTGTCCGGAGCGACGGCGGAGAAAAGACATGGGAACATCGTACGTGTCCGGCACACCGCGTTCGCGAGGTGGGTGGGGCACCGCCGGGGGGTGGCCGGGAGATCGACGCTCAGAGACCAATGTTGACTCTGAGCAACCGTCCGGGCTACGTTCGGTTCAGCACGACAGCCGTTCTGGGTTTCACCCTCCGGGGGGACGGCATGTCGCAACGCGGCCCTACACGCGTTTCCCTCACTGTGCACTTGTCGTGCCGAACCGCCGAGCACCCAGCTTCGTCGTCGCACACAGCACGAACACACAAGCCAACAGTTCCAAGTTTCACAAGCCAGATCCGCGGGGCCCCGGCCCGTCGCTCCCGTGGATCTGCTCGGGACGCCGCCGCGTGGGGGCGTGCGGGTCCCGAGCACCGGTGCCGTCATCCGAGTCGCTCTCGGCTTCGGCGCCAACCTCCCGGCGACTGCCGGCCCCATCTCGGGGCCGGGACCGGCCGACGCACCCCGGTGCGCAGGGGATGACTGGGAGGATGGCCTGGCAGTACTGCCGGGCCGCACAGCAGGCGCCGTGTCTGGCCGCGTGGGGGCGGTGGGCACGGCGTCTGCCCGTGCTCTTACTCTGAGCTGCGTTTGTCTAACAGTCAACAGAAATTCTGACGGGGCACGCTCAATGGATCATCAGTTGTGATGTTTCGGACCCGAAAGATCGTCTACGGAGCGGACCCCCGTCGACCGGGGGTC
>NZ_JBHVEU010000470.1:0-6851 GCF_042802075.1 Kitasatospora sp. NPDC057518 | reverse complement strand
GCACCTGCCGTGCCCCGGCCCGGTGCCGTAGCGCCGGTGCCGGCAGCATTCCGGGATCTTCCGTCACTGGGCGCTCGCCGCAGGCCGTACGACGATCTCGTTCACGTCGACGTACGGCGGCTGGGAGATCGCATAGGCGACGGCGTCCGCGATCGCGGAGGCCGGCAGGGCCACGGCGCGGTAGGTCCGCATGGCCGCCCGGGCGGCCGGGTCCGCGATGCCGTCGGCGAGTTCGGACTCCGTGACGCCCGGCGAGACCAGCGTGACCCGGACGTCACCGGCGGACTCCTGACGCAGGCCCTCGGAGATCGCACGGACCGCGAACTTGGTGGCGCAGTACACGGCGGCGGTGGGAGAGACCTCGTGCGCACCGACGGAGGCGATGTTCACGATGTGCCCGCCACCCTGGGCGCGCAGCACGGGCAAGGCGGCGGAGATGCCGTGCAGGACGCCCCGCAGGTTCACGTCGATCATGCGGTCCCACTCCTCCGTCCTGAGCGCCTCCAGTGGCGACAGCGGCATCACCCCGGCGTTGTTGACCATCACGTCCACGCGGCCGTACCGCTCTTCGGCCGCTGCCACGAAGTCCCGCACGTCGGCGGCCCCGGTCACGTCCAGGCGCCGGGTCGCCGCCGTGCCGCCCGCGGCGGTGATCTCCGTGACGAGTCGCTCCAGGCGATCGGTGCGCCGCGCCCCCAGGAACAGGCGGTGACCGTCGGCGGCGAGCCGGCGGGCGGTCGCCTCGCCGATCCCACTGCTGGCACCGGTGATCGCTACAACCTTGACTGTCCGGTCGTGCATGACTGCCCCTCATCTCTCGGTAGGGCACCGAGTCTGGGCGAGGTGTTCCAGGCGGCCCAGGCCGTGTGCTGCCCGGGTGCGGTACACCCAGGCAGCACACCGGGCCCTCGGCATAGCGTGGGCACATGACCGACAACCAGCTGGGTGAGTTCCTGCGGGCACGCCGTGCGGCCGTGCGGCCGGACGAGGTCGGGATGCCGAGCCATGGCGTGCGCAGGGTCGCCGGGCTGCGCCGCGAGGAGGTCGCCGTACTGGCAGGGGTGAACGCGGACTACTGCACCCGGCTGGAACAGGGCCGCGAACGCCACCCGTCCGCGCAGGTGGTGGACGCGCTCAGCCGCGCGCTGCTGCTGGACACCGACGCCCGGGCGCACCTTCACCACCTGTCCGGAACCGCAGCGTCCCGGCGGCCCGTCGCCGCCACCGACCGGGTCGCCCCCGCCCTGCGCGTCCTGCTGGACGGCTACCCCGGCACTCCGGCGTTCGTCATCGACCCGGTCCTGGACGTCCTGGCCGCCAACGCCTTGGCCGAGGCCCTGTACTCCCCCTTCGAAGCGATGGACAACCTGGCCCGCATGGTCTTCCTCGACCCGGCAGGTCGACCGTTCCACCCCCGATGGGACCGGACGGCGGAGACAGTGGTGGGGCACCTGCGCCAGGCGTCCGGCGTCGACCCGGGCAGTCCGCGCCTACGGGCTCTCATAGGCGAACTCAGCACGCGCAGCACGGACTTCGCCCGGCTGTGGAACACCCACACCGTGCGCGGCAAGACCCGCGAACACAAGCACGTCCACCACCCGGACGTCGGCGGCATGACCCTCACCCACCACGCGTTCGACGTGCGGGACGCCCCCGGCCAGCAGTTGATCATCTACCATGCCGAATCCGGCAGCCCCAGCGCCGAGGCACTCAGCCTGCTCGGCTCCGTGCACGCCACAGCGAACCGCGCCCACCGGTCCGCCGGGTGACAGCCTGCTCCGTGACGCCCGGCGAGTTTGCCTTAACCTTCATCCATTGCAACGGGCCGTTGCGTTCGAGGTCAGCGTCATTGCATCAGTTTGCCGCTACTGAGCTGGCATAATGCCTTTCGTACGATTGACGCCACGTCAGGAAAAGCCGTAGCTTTCCAGTTGTCCGAACGTGCGGCAACGCGAAACGAGGCACGGCCATGGGGGAATCCCCGCACACCGTCACCACCATGCCGGCGGCGCGCCGCCCCGGCTGTCCCTTCGACCCGCCCGCCGAGCTGATCGACGCCCGCCGGCACGGGCCGATGAGCCGCTACACCTTCCCCGGCGGGAAGCCCGGCTGGCTGGTCACCGGGTACGACCTGGTCCGGGCGGTGCTGGCCGACACCCGGTTCAGCTCGCGCAAGGACCTGATGCTCCACCCGACCATCGACTACGGCGACTTCCAGATCCCGCCGGCGCCGCCCGGGGAGTTCGTCCTCATGGACGAGCCCCAGCACAGCCGCTACCGCAAGCCCCTGACGGGCAAGTTCACCGTCCGGCGCATGCGGCTGCTCACCGAGCGCATCGAGCAGGTCACCGCCGCCCGCCTGGACGCCATGGAGGCCGCCGGGCCTCCGACGGACCTGGTGACCGCGTTCGCCAAGCCCATCCCCGCCATCGTGATCTGCGAGCTGCTCGGGGTGCCGTACGAGGACCGGGGCTCCTTTCAGGAGCAGGTCGACTCGTTCATGAACGGGGAGACCAGCGACGAGGACCTCATGGCGGCCTACGCCGCGACCCAGGAGTACCTGGCGGAACTGGTGGCCGCCAAACGCGCCAACCCCACCGACGACGTGCTCAGCGACCTCACCGACAGCGACCTGACCGACGAGGAGCTGAAGGGGATCAGCCTGATCCTGCTCGCGGCCGGTCTCGACACCACCGCGAACATGCTGGCCCTCGGCACCTTCGCGCTGCTGCGCACCCCGGACCAACTGGCCGCGCTGCGCGCCGATCCCGCGCTCGCCGACCGGGCCGTGGAGGAGCTGCTGCGCTACCTGAGCGTCGCCAAGACCTTCATGCGGACGGCCCTGGAGGACGTCGAACTCGGCGGCCGGACCGTCAAGGCCGGCGACCGGCTGATCCTCTCCTTCAACACCGCCAACCGCGACCCCGAGCGCTTCCCCGATCCCCACGTGCTCGACCTGGGCAGGCAGGACGGCGGACACCTGGCCTTCGGCCACGGCATCCACCAGTGCCTGGGCCAGCAGCTTGCCCGCATCGAGATGCGGGTCGCCTTCCCCGCGCTGCTCGGCCGCTTCCCCACGCTGCGGCTGGCCGTACCGCCCGAGGAGGTCGCCCTGCGCCCGGAGCTCGCGGACATCTACGGGGTGAAGAGCCTCCCCGTCACCTGGGACGCGTGACCGATGAGGATCACCGTGGACCTCGACCGCTGCATCGGCTCCGGAATGTGCGCCCTCACGGCCGGCGAGGTCTTCGATCAGAGCGAGGACGACGGCACCTCGGTCGTACGGCAACCCGAGCCTCCCGCCGAGGCGTTGGACGCGGTGCGCGAGGCGGTCGCCCTGTGCCCCGCCTCGGCGATCAGCCTGTCGGCCGACCTGTGACGGCCGGGCCGGTCCGACACATGATCGTCCGGTCGTCTCGCGGAGCCCGAGGCCCCGGGAGGGCCTGCGGCACCAGGGCCCGCGGCCGGGCGTTCGGTGGCCGTGACCAGCGCCGACGGTCTCGCCTTAGGATGCGGGACATGAACAGCACCACGCCGCCGCACGGAGAGCCCATACCGACGACGCGGCGAACCCGCTGGCAAGAGGCGCGGCAGAGCGGGAACTACGGCAAGCGGTTCGCCGACCTCATCTCCGCCGGCGAGGACGTCGACGGTGAGGCCCGCCTCGCCGACACGCTCCTGCCGCGCGGCGCCCGGGTGCTCGACGCCGGCGCCGGCATGGGCCGGGTCGCCGCGGCGCTGCTGCGGCGGGGGCACGACGTGGTCGCGATCGAGCCCGACCCGGCCCTGGTCCGGCAGGCCCGGGAGACCTACCCCGGGCTGGCGATCGAGGAGCGCGACATCCTCGACCTCGGCCCCGACGACGGCCCGTTCGACCTGGTCGTCTGCGTGGGCAACGTCATCGTCTTCCTCGCCGAGGACACGGAGCGCAGGGCGCTGGGCGCGATGCGCGACGTGCTCGGCGAGAACGGCCGGATCCTGGTCGGCTTCCACCTCCAGGACCCGCCACCGCACGCCCGCACCTACCCGGCGGCGGAGTTCGAGGCGGACCTGGCCGCCGCCGGACTGCGCGTCGACCTGCGGGCCGGCACCTACCAGCTGCACCCCGCGAACGACGCCTACGGCGTCTGGGTCCTGAGCCGGGCCCAGGCGTAACGCCACCTCCCGGGGCCCTGCCTAGCCGCCGGGACGGTGCTCCCGTCCGTCAGGCGCTGGCGGCGGCCCTGCGCAGGCAGTAGGCGGCGGCACCGGCCGCGATCACCGCGGCGCCCCACAGGACCGAGGAGGGCGGCAGGGCGAAGGCCAGGAGCACGCAGCCGACGGCGCCGACGACGGGCACGATCCGCACGGGGCCCTTCACGGGGGTGAGGGTCCAGGCGGACGCGTTCGCGATGGCGTAGTAGGCCAGCACACCGAAGGAGGAGAAGCCGATCGCGCCACGGACGTCCGTGGTGGCGGCCAGGACCGCGACCACCGCGCCGACCGCGAGCTCGGCGCGGTGCGGCACCCGGAAGCGCGGGTGGACGGCGGCCAGGACGTGGGGCAGGTGCCGGTCGCGGGCCATCGCCAGGGTGGTGCGCGAGACCCCGAGGATCAGCGCGAGCAGCGAGCCGAGCGCCGCGACGGCCGCCCCGGTGCGCACGACCGGGGCGAGCGCGGGGACGCCGGCGGCACGCACGGCCTCGGTGAGCGGTGCGGCGGTGTGGGCGAGCCGGTCGGGCCCGAGCACGGCGAGCACGGCCACGGCGACGGCGGCGTAGACGACGAGCGTGATGGCGAGCGCGGTGGGGATCGCCCGGGGGATGGTCCGCTCCGGGTCGCGGACCTCCTCGCCGAGGGTGGCGATGCGCGCGTAGCCGGCGAACGCGAAGAACAGCAGCCCGGCGGCCTGGAGCACCCCGCCGAAGGTCGCGTCCGCACCGACGGCGAGCCGAGCGCCCTCGGCGGCGGGGCCGGTCAGGCAGGCGGTGACCACGGCGGCGAGCACCGCCAGGACGACGGCGACGATCCCCCGGGTCAGCCACGCGGACTTCCGTACGCCGACGTAGTTCACCGCGGTGAGCACCACCACCGCGGCGACCGCGACCGCGTGCGCCTGTCCGGGCCACACGTAGGAGCCCACCGTGAGGGCCATCGCCGCACAGGAGGCGGTCTTGCCGACCACGAAGCCCCAGCCCGCCAGGTAGCCCCAGAACTCGCCGAGCCGCTCGCGGCCGTAGACGTAGGTGCCGCCGGACTCCGGGTAGCGGGCGGCCAGCCGGGCCGAGGAGGTGGCATTGCAGTACGCCACCACCGCGGCCAGCGCGAGGCCCGGCAGCAGACCGGACCCGGCCGCGCCGGCGGCCGGGGCGAGCGCGGCGAAGATCCCCGCGCCGATCATCGACCCGAGCCCGATCACCACGGCGTCGAACACGCCCAGGTGGCGCCCCAGCTCCCCGGCCCGGGCCGCTGCCGGTGTCCCCATCGCTCGCTCCTCGACCACGGCCCACGGCCGTTCCGGACTTCGGTTCCGGCGCACGCTATAGGAGCAAGGTGTCGAGCCGGCCTCGCGGACCGGACCGAGGCGAGGCCTGGCCACCGCCCGCGAGCCAGGACGCCTCACCGTCAGTCGGCACGAGCCCCCGGGTCGGTCCCCGCGGAGCACGTCATCCGACCTCGTGGGTGGCGGACCGGGCCGGGGCACCGAGTACCCGTCGCAGCTCCTCGACGCTCGGCGCCCCGTCCACCCGGCCGTCCGCGCTCCGGTAGAGCCGGCAGGACACGCTCGGCGGTGTTCCGGGGGCGGCGAACGGGTCGGTCCCGTCGACCAGCAGGGTGGGCGAGCCGTGCATGCCCAAGCGTTCGGCGTCCTCCTGGTCCTCGACCACGTGCCGCACCAGCCCGACGCCCGGCAGGTCGGCCAGCACCACGGCGAGCCGCTCCGCCAGCACCGACTCGTTCGGGCACTGCGGAACCGTCAGCATCTCCAGCCGCACGGCCGCCACCTCCTTCGTCCTCGTCGTCAGCACCGTTCACGCTAGACCGGATCACCGCCCGGCGCGGTGGGTGCCCGGGATTGGCGAGGTGAGGGGTCAGGCGGCCGTCACGTGCCCCCACTCTCCGCATGAGCCAAAAGGTAAAGATTCTACCAAGTGCGCAAGTATGCCCAGGGTGGAGGTCTATGCTTTTCGAGGTTTGAAGAAGGCACCTCGTTCGGTGAGGCTTCTTCACGGACACAGGCCACTGATCCGACGACGTCGAGAGACGCCCAGGGTTAGGACAGATCCTCCCGACCTAAGGGTTGATCCGAAGTGGCTTCCGGCCTATGCGGCCGGACACGCCGTGGAGTGCCAAAGCTCTGACGAGTTGGGGTGAGTCGGCCGCTGTTTCCGCGCGCCGGCGAACTCCTTGCCGTGTCGATCACACGCACCACGGGGTGCGTCGACCGGGAGGAGGCGAGAGACATGGATTGCAGTAGTCCGGGCCACAGTCGGCCCTTCCCGCGCCTGCCCTCGTACACCTCCGGCACGCGGTAGCCACCTTCCCCGCGCGCACACGCGCCGCTGCGTCACGCCCGCCCGACGGCCTCGCCGTGCCCTGCCGGCATCGCGTCCTCGCAGCGCGCAGCGCGGTCTCCACCGGTTGCGACATCAGCACGGGTGCCCTGCGCACCTACCCGCCGATCGTGACGGTCCTGGTCGTCATCACGATCGTCCGGACCGCCCCGGGCAGCTGACCCACCGCGCCGGGGGCGCCGACCGCGTGCCACCGTCCGTACCCCTCCTCCCGTGAAGGAGGTGCCGTCGTGCACACCCTGACCACCGTCGACTTCCTGGTACGGCTCGCCACCGGCGTCGCCGGCGGCGCGCTGA
>NZ_JBHVEU010000469.1:0-6974 GCF_042802075.1 Kitasatospora sp. NPDC057518 | reverse complement strand
AGGTAGGGGCGTGCGTGATGTGGCGGTCCGGGCTTCACGCTCGAACGGTTCGCACTCTTCGTAGTCGCTGTGCTACTTTCCGCATCATCAACAGAACATAGGAGACCCCGGCGGTGCTGTAACACCCCGGGGTCTGGCACCAGGAGAACAAAGCTCCAGATGCGGATTCATCGTAGCGTTCATTCGCGCGCGTTCAGCGTGCTTCCGAATGGCCTGTTGCAGGACCGGCGGCTGAGTTACACCGCCCGTGGCCTCCTCGCCGACCTGCTCTCCCGCCCCGACGGGTGGCGGGAGGACGGGCGGCAGATGGCGGACAGCAGCCCCCAGGGGCGGGGCGCCCTCCGGCGGGCCCTCAAAGAGCTGACCAGCGCCGGGTACTACCGGGTCGACACCGTCCGGAAGGCCGACGGGACCATCCGGTCCGAGGCCCACGTCTTCGACACCCCGCAGCCCGCACCGACTGTCCCCCGCCCGGCTTCCGGTGGAGGGAAGTCCGGCGGCGCTGTCGTCCCTCCCGTAAAGGACCCGGGACAAGAACCCACCCTCCCGGATGAACGGACACGGGCCGCCGTGGCCACACTGTTCCGGGTGATCCGGCCCGAACCCCGCCTGCGCCTCGGCGAGGCCGAGGCCCGCGCGCTGGCACCACTCGTCACGCAGTGGCTGGAACGGGGCTGCGACGAGGCCGAGTTGGCCCACGCCCTGCTGCCCGGACTGCCGCAGCCGATGCACTCCCCGGCGGCGATCCTCCGGGACCGCCTGCAACGGAAGCTGCCACCGGAACGAGCCGCGCCCCCGCCGCCACCGTTCGCCGAGTGCGGCCGCTGCCACGACCCGGTACCCCGCCCCGGCATCTGCCGCGCCTGCGCGGGCCTCGGCACGAGAACCGTCGCCGTCGGCACCGGTGCCGGGGCCACCCCCGGCGGCGTCGCCCGCGCCCGCGCCGCCCTGCGCGGGTGGCCCGGACAGCCGGTCGCCGTGAACTCCTAGCTGGCGAAGCCGCCTTCGGGGCGGATGATCTCCAGGTTGGTGCCGTCCGGGTCGTTGAAGTAGGCGACCTGGGTGCCGAGGGCGGCGTTCGGGGTGACCTCGCCCTCGATGAAGGTGTAGTCGTCGCCGAGGAATTCGTAGCCGGCGTCCTTCATCCGCGAGTACACGGCGTCGAAGTCGTCGACCCGCAGGCACAGGTGCATCGAGCCGGGCCGGTTGGCCACCCCGCCGGTCCGCTCGCCGACCGGCTCCTGGAACTGGATGAGGTCGATGCCGAGGCTGTTGTCCAGATTGATCGTGGCGTAGCGCAGCTTCGCCACGGGCAGGCCCTGCGACTTCCCGAACGGCACGCTGTGCATGGTGCCTTGCGCGACGGGCTCCCGCCCGGTGAGGGCCGTGTAGAAGGCGATCGACGCGTCCAGGTCGGAGACCGAGATGCCGACGTGGGCGGCGAGGGTGAGGTTGATCGGGGTGCTGGAAACGGCCATGGTCGTCCCTCTCGTTCGCGCCCCGCGGCCCCCGGTGTCGGGGTGGGCGGCGCGGGACGGGGTGCTGGAGAACCGGTCCGCTCACCATTGTCCCGGTGCCCGCCGACGGCGCACCTCGTGCGTGATCCCGAGGTGCCTGGTACTGCCGCTCCCGGGCGAACGCCTCCGATCCGCCCTCCAGTGCCCGCAGCCGGATGATGTCGAGGAGGTGCCGGGTGTCGCAGTGCGGGTGGGTGCGGGTGGGTGCGGGTGTCGTCGGCGCCGCCTCCGGGCCCGTCAGGGACCGGCCAGGGCGGCGTCGACCGCCGCCTCGGCGTGCAGCCGGGTGGTGGGGAAGACGGGCACCGGGCTGTCCTCCGGCCGGACCAGCAGTTCGATCTCGGTGCAGCCGAGGACGATCCCTTCCGCGCCCCCGGCCACCAGTTCCCCGATCACCCGCCGGTAGGCCGCTCGGGACTCCTCGCGGACCAGTCCGACGCACAGCTCCTCGTAGATCACCCGGTGGACCAGGGCACGCGAGTCGGCCTGCGGCACCAGGACGTCCAGGCCGCCCGCCGCCAACCGGCCACGGTAGAAGTCCTGTTCCATCGTGAAGGCCGTCCCGAGCAGCCCGACCCGCCGCAGGCCCGCCGCCCGGACGGCCGCCGCCGTGGTGTCGGCCAGGTGCAGCAGGGGGACGGAGACCGCCGCCGCGACCTGGTCGGCGACCTTGTGCATGGTGTTGGTGCAGATCAGCAGCAGGTCGGCGCCGGCCGCCTCCAGCGACCGGGCCGCGTCGGCGAGGACCTCGCCGGCCTCCTCCCACCGGCCGGCCGTCTGCAGCCGCTCGATCTGCGCGAAGTCGACGGAGTAGAGCACGAGTCGGGCGGAGTGCAGTCCGCCGAGGCGTTCGCGGGTGAGCCGGTTCAGCAGGCGGTAGTACTCGGCGGTGGATTCCCAGCTCATGCCGCCGATCAGGCCGATGGTCTTCATGGGGCCATTTATAAGCCGGAGTCGAAATGCGAGGCAAGCGCATAAGTAAAACTTTGATCAACTCTCCCGGGGTACCCGGTGCTGCCACTCCCGGGCGAACACCTCCGATCCGCCCTCCAGCGCCCGCAGTTGGACGATGCTGAGGAAGTGCCCGGCGTCGCAGCGCAGTTGGGTGCGGGTCTGGACGGTGACGTCCCAGCCGATGTCGGGCCGCTCCAGGCGGACGGTGTGGTCGGTACGGGCCTGGGCGCTGAGCGGGGCGCCGGTGAGCACGCGGTAGGCGGTGACGGTGTGCTCGTCGCGGACCAGGCCGTCGGGGTGGGTGCGGGTGCCGTCGGTGGCGGGGGAGAACTCAGCGCGCCACTCGTGGCGGCCGATGTCGTGCACGGTGAGGTGTTCGGGCCGGGCGGTGAGCGGCTCGGTGAGGTGGACGGCGAGCGGTTCGGGCAGCACCGGGGGCTCGAAGGTGACGGGCCGGGCGCCGACGTCGGCGGCGAGGTGGCGCACCGGCAGGCTGAGGGTGGAGCGGGACGGGTCGACGCCGTACCCGGTGTCCTCGGCCGGGGGCCACACCCAGGGCCAGTAGACCGAGGAGAGGGCGAGCCGCAGCCGGTGCCCGGCCGGGACGGTCGAGGCGCAGGCCGCGAGTTCGACCTCGGCGTCCGGGCCCCCGGCGGCCAGCACGCCCCGGGTGACCAGGTCCGAGGTGCCGTCCGGGCCGACCGCGCACAGCCGGACCGCCACCTGGGCGGGCGCGTCGTCCTCGCGCAGCCGCAGCCGTACGGTCGGGGTGCCGAGCAGTTCGACCGGTTCGGGCAGCGGCTGGGAGTCGAAGCAGACCGAGCGGCCGTCCTCCTCCCGCTGGTCGGGCGGCTCGTCGGCGGGGCGGCCGTGCGGGACGTAGGCGCCGGCGTTGAGACCGGTGTGCTGCGGGGAGCGGACCCGGACGTACCGCTGGTCGGAGGCGGTGCCGGCGGTGCGCAGCGGCCCGTCCAGGCCGTAGTGGATCGCGCGGACGTCGGGGGAGGGCCAGGCCTCGTCGCCGGTCCAGCGGGTGGTGAGCCAGCTGCGCAGGGCGGGTTCCTGGAGGGCGTCGGTGTCGGCGCCGCGCAGCCAGTGGTCCCACCAGCGCAGGGTATCGGGCAGGGCGGCCTCGGGCAGGCCGTGCGGCCAGGGGCCGATCAGGGCGCGCGCGGTGGGGGACTCGGCGAGCAGGCGCAGCACGAAGGAGCAGGACGGGTCGCCCCAGCCGGCCACCGCGAGGGTGGGTACGGACACCGGGACGGTGCTCTCGCCGGCCGCGAGCCAGTCGTCGACGGGCGGATTCAGCGACTCCAGCCGGGCCAGCCAGGCGGCCCGCCAGGCGTCGCCGACGTACCGCGGGTCGGGTGGCAGGGCGGCGTCGGCGACCAGGGCGGTGAGCCGGGTCTGCAGGTCGGCGGCGAGCACGGCCCCGCCGGTCCGGTGCCCGCCCTCGGGGCAGGCGGTGACCACGGCGCCGACGGTCTCGGGGGTCCGGGCGGCGAGCCGCAGCGCGGTGGTGCCGGCCGCGCCGACGCCGAGCAGGCCGAGCCGGCCGTTGCACCAGGGGCGGCGGGCGAGCCAGTGGACCACGGCGGCGCCGTCGGCCAGCTCCTGGTCGCCGCCGGGTTCGCCGGGGACGCCCTCGGAGTTGCCGTGCCCGCGGGTGTCGACCCGGACGGCGGTGTAGCCGTGGCCCGCGTACCAGGGGTGGCGGCGGGCGTCCTCGGCGGCGGTCCGGTCGGTGAGGCGCCCGCCGGAGTACTCCAGCAGGGCGGGGCCGGGCTCGTCGCCGACCGGCCGCCACAGCCGGGCGGCCAGCCGCGTGCCGTCGGGCAGCGGGACGCGCAGGTCCTCGCGGGTGGTGTGGAAGGGGTAGGACGGCATCGGCCGCTCCCGTCGGTCCCGGGCCGGTGGGGCACCGGCGGGCCCGCGGCGCGTACGGACGGGGTGCCGCTCCGTACGAGCGCGCCGCGGGCGTCGGTACTCCGACAGTAGGGGAGGCAGCGGCCCTTTTCCTGGCGAGCAGCCCTGGCGGGGGCACCCCGGGGCCGAGCCGCCCGGGCGCGGGGCGCGGCCGGTCAGGCCTTGCTGAGCCAGGCGGTGGCGTTGAGGGCGAGGGCGGCGTCGGTGCCCGCCGGGTCGTCCCAGCCGTTGTACAGGGTGTTGCCGGACTGGCCGGTGCCGTCGTCGATCGGGGAGCTGTCGCCCCAGACCGCGACCCGGCCGGAGCCGAAGGTGCTGGTGACGAAGAAGGCGCCGGTGTTGCCGCTGTAGCCGGTCCGGTAGACCAGGCCCTTGACGTTCGGGTTGTCGGCGGGCTTGAGGGTGAAGGTGGTGCCGTTGCGCAGGATCGAGCCGGTGACGGCGCCGAAGGGGCCGCGCAGCACCGGGTCGGTCGCGTCGTTGACCGCGCGCGGGTTGTCGGTGGTGATGTTGAGCAGGTCGACCGAGAAGCCGAAGGGGTCGTTGTTGTTCACCCCGTTGCTGGTCAGCAGGTCGTTGATGATCTTCGGGGAGTCCCAGCCGTCGTTGTTGCGGTCGCTGTTGACGTGGTCGGAGACCAGGAAGAGCCCGCCGCCGTTCTGGACGAACTTCATGATCGCGGTCTTCTCGCTCGCGCTGAACCGGATGTTGGGCTCCGGGATCACGAAGGTGTCGAAGTTGGCGAGGTCGAGCGCGGCGCCGGTGCCGTAGCTGATGGTGGAGCCGGCCGGGAGGGTCTTCAGGCTGTACTGGCCGGTCTTCTGGAGGGCGACGCCCCAGGCGGAGAGGGCGCCGGTCCAGCTCTTCTCGGTGGTGGGGTTGGCGTTCTGGGCCAGCGGGTCGGGCTGGCTGGTGCTGATGATCCAGTCGGCGTTGCCCGCGGTCTCGGCCTTGCTGTTGTCGAACAGCACCCGGTGCGGGGTGGCGCCGGCCGCGGCGGCCCGGGTGGTGGGGGCGGTGGGGCCCGGCGCGGCGGTGGCGACGGGGGTGGTGAGACCGGCCGCGAGCAGCGCCGCACCGGCCAGGGCCGCGGCGGTTCGAATACGGATCGTCATGAGCCGTTCCTCCGTGGGGAGTTGAGGGGTCGGCGCGCAGGTTTTCGCGCGTAGAACGGGAGTATCCGCGCGTAGAGCGCACGGTGAAAGCCCTGGGAGGTTACGAAGCCTTGTACGGGTGGTGACGATCTCCGGGGGTCGATCGGAAGTCGGGGGAAGCCGGGGGGAAGCGGTGTGAAAGCGGGGCGGAAACGGTGCGGAAGCGGGGGGAGACGAATCCGTAATTGCGCATGACTTGCAACTGCGCGCGTCAAGGCGGAAAGATGGCCCAGCTTCGACCGCCCGACCGAAAGGACACGACGATGACCGCCCCCCGCTGGCGCGACCGGCTCACCCGTGAGGAGTGGATCCGCCTGGCCGGAATGGGCGGATTCATCCTCGCGCTGCACGTCGTCGGCTGGTTCACCCTGCTCGCGCTGGTCGAGCCCGAGCACTACACCGTCGGCGGCCAGGTGTTCGGCGCGGGCATGGGCCTGACCGCCTACACCCTCGGCATGCGGCACGCCTTCGACGCCGACCACATCGCCGCCATCGACAACACCACCCGCAAGCTGATGGGCCAGGGCAAGCGGCCGCTGTCGGTCGGCTTCTGGTTCTCGCTCGGGCACTCCTCGATCGTCTTCGGCCTCTGCGCGCTGCTGGCCTTCGGCATCCGCTCGCTGGCCGGCCAGGTGGAGTCCGACGACTCGACGCTGCACGAGATGACCGGCCTGATCGGCGTCACCGTCTCCGGCACCTTCCTGCTGCTGCTCGGCCTGATCAACCTGGGCGCCTTCAACGGCATCCTCAAGGTCTTCCGCCGGATGCGCCTGGGCGACTACGACGAGGCGGAGCTGGAGCGCCAGCTGGAGCGGCGCGGGCTGATGAACCGCATCCTCGGCAAGGTCACCAGGGCCGTCACCAAGCCCTGGCACATGTACCCGGTGGGCCTGCTGTTCGGCCTGGGCTTCGACACCGCCACCGAGGTGTCCCTGCTGGTGCTGGCGGGCGGCGCGGCGGCCTTCTCGCTGCCCTGGTACGCGCTGCTCACCCTGCCGATCCTGTTCGCGGCCGGGATGAGCCTGCTGGACACCATCGACGGCTCGTTCATGAACTTCGCGTACGAGTGGGCCTTCTCCAAGCCGGTCCGCAAGATCTACTACAACCTGACCGTCACCGGGCTGTCGGTGCTCGTCGCGCTGGTGATCGGCTCGATCGAGCTGATCGGCCTGCTCGGCGAGAAGCTGGACATCACCAGCGGCCCGATCGCCTGGATCGGCGGGCTGGACCTCAACTTCGTCGGTTACGCGATCGTCGGACTGTTCGTGCTCACCTGGGCCGCGGCGATCGCCTACTGGAAGCTCGGCAACGTCGAGGAGAAGTGGTCGGCCGGGCTGGCCGCCGCCTCGGCCACCGGCTCCGGCTCGGCCTCCGGCTCCGCCTCCGCGAAGTCCGAGTAGCGCGCGTCACGAGAACCGAGGGG
>NZ_JBHVEU010000468.1:0-6978 GCF_042802075.1 Kitasatospora sp. NPDC057518 | reverse complement strand
GGCCCGGACCGTGCGTCACGGTCCGGGCCTGCGGTGGGGTTACTGACGGTTCGTCACAGCTTCGCGCACTGGCCACCCTTCGGGCCGCTCACGGTGTTGGCGAGGCCGCCGTTCACCGGGGCCGGGGTGTTGCCGGAGCAGTCCAGCGGGCCGCGCACGGTGGTGCCGGCCAGCAGGGTGGCGCCCCGGTTGAGCGCGAGGTGGAGCGGGCCGGACAGGGTGGCGCGCAGGATCGCCGTGGCGCCGGTGGTGCCGCTGACGGCGACCGGGCCGTTCACGGTGGTGTCGCTCAGCACCAGGGTGTTCGCGCCGCGGGCGGAGAGCGGGCCGGACAGGGTGGAGTCCAGCGCGACCAGGGAGGCTCCGGGCTGCACCAGGACCGGGCCGTCGACGGCGGCGCCCTGGAGGCAGGTGACGCCCGAGGTGACGGCGAGCGAGGAGTGCCGGCCGCGCACGGTGGTGGTGCAGGCGGGCAACGCGCCGACGGTGAGCGGCTGTTCGGCCGTCACCCCGCCGACGGTGACGCTCAGCGTCCCGCTGCCGGGGCGCAGCCCGGTCAGGGTGGCGGTGGCCGGGTCGTAGGCGGCGACGGCGGTGCGCGGGGCGCTCGCGGCGGTGCCGATGTGCACGGCGGTGCCGCCCCACTGGGCGGTGACGGGCCAGGCGACGGGCACGGTGCGCTCGCCGTCCTGGGTGAAGGTGGCGTGGACGGGGGCGGTTTCGAGCAGGCCGAGGGCGGTGGGGGCCTGGAGGTCGACGGTGTCGGCGCGGGCGCGGACCTCGGCGCGCAGCCAGGCGGAGGCGTCGTCGGCGGTGGCGTAGGGGTCGGTGACGCGGCCGGCGGCGGGGTTGACGCCGAGCATCGTCCAGCCGGTGAAGCCGCCGCGGTCGGGTTCGGCGGCGGGGCCCTTGCCGGAGTTGCCGTTGATCAGGTGCGGGACGCCGTCGATGCTCTGGGCGTGGAAGGCGCCGACGTGGCCGGTGACCATGGCGGCGGACTTGCCCTTGGTGCGGAAGTCGGCGAGCCACTGCTCGACGAGGGCGGCCTCCTTGCGGTCGCCGAGCTGGCTGCCCTGGTCGGGCAGCGGGTCGCGGGTGGGGTGGTGCTCGAAGAGCAGCAGGCCGGTGACGGACGGGTCCTGGGCGGCGCCGTCGAGGGCGGTGCGCAGGGTGGCGATCTGGTCGAAGCCGCTGCCGCGCAGGGTGCCGAGCGAGCTGTTGAGGGTGACGAAGCGGGTGCCCTTGACGTCGAAGACCTGGGTGGTGTCGCCGAAGGCGGCCTTGAAGTTGTCGATGGTGCCGGGGCCCATGACCTCGTGGTTGCCGGGCACGTAGTGCCAGGGGACGGTGTGGCCGGTGAGCTGGTCGAACTCGTCGAGGAGCGTGCGGGCGAGGGCGAAGTCGGCGGGGGCGGCCTCGTCGACGAAGTCGCCGTCGATGACGAGGAGTTCGGGCTTGGCGGCGGCGATGTCGCGCAGGGTGCGGCGGGCGGCCTGGACGATGTCGCTGTCGGGGCTGCGGGCGATGAACTGGGCGTCGGACATGACGGCGACGCGCAGCGGGCGGCCGTCGACGGTGCCGTGGGTGAGCACGACGGGGTCGGTGACCTTGGGCTGGACGGGCAGTTCGACGTCGGGGGCGACCTTGACGCGCAGGTCGGCGAGGGTGAGGGCGCCGGTGTAGGAGCGGGCGGCGCTGGTCTCCATCAGGCGGAAGCGCTGGAAGGTGAGCGGGTACTGGACGCCGGCGGGGACGGGGAACTCGACCTTGCGCCAGCCGGTCCAGGTGACCATCGGGGCGTCGAGGTTGGCGGTGACGCCGGCGGCGGTGCGGTACTGGACGCGCGGCCAGGCGCCGTTGCCGTCGCCCTCGATCCACATCGTGATCGAGCGGGGCTGGCCGGGCAGCACGATGCCCTCGGGGGCGATGGCGTACTGGCCGCGGGTGCCGGTGGAGTGGGTGAAGTCGTAGGCCAGGCGCAGGCCGTGGGTGCCGTCGGGGCCGGGGGCGGGGGCCGTCGAGCCGCCGGGGGCGCGGTCGTTGCCGGATTTCCAGGCGGCGGCGTCGGAGAAGTCGGCGAACGGCTTCTCGGTCATGCCGACGGTGACGGCGACGGCGCTCTCCAGGGTGCCGACGGCCAGGTGGAGGGTGGCGGACTTCCCGTCGGCCAGGGCCTTGAGGGCGATGGTGCCGTCGGGGGCGGCGCTCGTCTCGACCACGCCCTCGCCGCCGGTGACCTTGACGTCGGCGGCCTCGACGGGTGCGGTGTGGCCGAGCGCGTCGTAGCCGGTGACGGTGAGGCGGGCGGTGGCACCGGCGCCTTCGAGGGCGATCGGCGCGCTGCCGGCGCTGACGCGTACCGCCGGGCCGAGCACGGTCAGCGGCAGGACGGCCTTCGCGGCGCCGGTGGCGGTGACGGCGACCTCGGCGGCGCCGGGGGCGGTGACGGCGACCTCGGCGGCGCCGGGGGCGCGGCCGGTGACGACGGCGTCCAGGCCGCGGCCCTCGACGCTCGCGGTGGCGCCGGTGGCGGTGGACCACGCGGTGGCGGGCGGCGTCGCGGTGACGGCGCCGTACGCCTCGTCGTGGGGCAGGGCGCGCACGGTGCGGTGCAGGCCGGGGAAGAGGCGGGCGGCGGTGTCCACGGCCGGGGCCGGGCGCAGCCGGAAGCCCCTGGCCTGGCCGGAGCCGGGGGTGGAGAACAGGCCGAGGCCGTTGGCGACGGCGCGCTCCCCGCCGTTGTCGGAGGGGCTGCTGACGGTGCCGGCCCGCTCGGCGCCGGGCAGGCGGGCGGCCATCGCGGCGGAGCCGCCGCCGTCCATGTTGAGCGCGTTGTGGGCGCCCATGTCGCGCAGCAGGACGGCGAGGTCGGGCAGGCTGATGCCGGGGCTGTCGGCCTGCCGGCCGTCGACGGTGACCAGGTACATGCGCCGGTTGTCGGCCGAGAAGCCCACGGCGGTACGGGCGTTGAGCTCGTTGCCGTCGTTCTCGCCGGAGCGCTGGGCGACGCCGTCGGCGACCAGGACCTGGTAGCCGCCGACGGCGACGGCGACCTCTCCGAAGGAGGCGCGCGGGCGGTAGCCGACGGAGACCCGGTCGCCGGGCCTGAGGTCGCGCAGGGCGCGGGCGCCGGCCTCGCGGCCGACCAGGACGGTGGCGCCCTCGGGGACGGCGGCGCCGAGCGTGTCGCGGACGGCGGTGACCCGGCCGTCGCGCAGTTCGACCTCGGCGACCTCGGCGGAGCCGTTGGCGACGTTGCCGCGGGTGGCGTCGCCCCAGGCGGGGGTGAAGACGCCGACGCCGTCGGCGGGCAGGCCGTAGGTGTTGACGCCGTTCAGCGTCAGCTCGCGGCCGCCGGGCAGGCTCGCGTGACCCTCCAGGAAGACCTGGGCCATCCGGGCGAGGCCGTCGGTGCCGACGGTGACGGCCTGGTTCCAGCCCTCGACGGGGGCCTGGACCAGGCCGTCCTTGCGGGAGACGCCGACGCCGAGGGGGGCCTCGGAGGCGTTCATGTCGAAGTAGTCGCCGTTGATCGCGGCGACGGCTCCGGCGCCGCGGGCCATGTCGGTGACGCTCTGGCGGGTGGTCACCTTGCCGGAGGAGAGGTAGTCGACGCTCAGGCCCTCGGTGTCCAGGTCGGCGACGAGGACCTTGCCGCGGATCCAGCCCGGGCCGCCGAGGCGGTCGAAGGAGGTCATGGTCAGGCCGGGGGCGATGGGGGTGACCTCGCGGCGGGTGACCACCGACTCCCCGGGGCGGTCCAGGACCAGGCCGGGGTCGGCTTGCGCCCGGCTCGGCGCGGGGACCGGTGCGGCCCAGGCGGGGGCGGCGAGGCCGGGCAGGCCGGCGGCCAGCGCGGTGGCCAGCGCGAGCGCGCCCAGGGCGCGGCGGCGGGTGCGGGTGCGGGTGCCGGCGGGCGGGGGTGGCATGGGGGTCTCCTCGTACGGCGGCGGGCTCGGGCGTCTCCGGCGGCGTGCGGGGCGCCGGAAGTGCCGTTCGCCCGCGGACGGTGCGGCCCGGGGGCGTTTCCTCCCAGGCCGCGGGCAGTCAACCGTGCACGGACGGCCTCCAGTTCACGCGCCGGTGAACCGGCCCGCTCGGCGCCGCGAACAGGCGGGCGGATCCGGTGGGAAGGCTGACGTACCGCCACAAAGGGGGTGCGGCTCGCCCCCTCGGCGTTCGGCCGTTTGCCCCTCCCCCTGGGGCAGGGGGCACAGTGGCGGGCGTGCAGGACGACACGATCACCATCGGCGAACTCGCCGCCCGGACCAGGCTCAGCCTCAAGGCCCTGCGGCTCTACGGCGCGCGGGGGCTGCTGCCGCCCGCCCTGGTCGACCCGCGCACCGGCGTGCGGCGGTACGGCCCGGCGCAGGTCGAGCGGGCCCGGCGGATCGCGCTGCTGCGCGCCGCCGGGCTGCCGCTGGCGCGGACCGCGGCGGTACTGGACGCGGCCGAGTCGGACGGCGACGCGGGCGAGCGGGAGCTGCTGGCGTACTGGCGGGAACGGGAGGCCGAGCACGCGGCCCGCCGGGAGGCGGTGGGCTACGCCCGCGAGGTCCTGGCCGGACGGGGCACGGCCGTGTTCGAGGTCGCCGAGCGCGACGTGCCCGAGCAGCACGTCCTGTTCGTCCGACGGCACGTGGACGCCGCCGCGCTGCCCGGCTTCCTCGCCGAGGCCTCCGGGCTGCTGCTCGGCCGGCTGCGGGAGGCGGGGGCGTGCCTGTCGGGGCCGCTGTTCGCGGTCTACCACGGCCTGGTGGGCGAGGACTGCGAGGCCCTGGTCGAGGTCTGCGCCCCCACCCCGAACGCGGTCGGGCCGAACGGCGTCGGGCCGCACGGCCCGTTCGCGGTGCGCGTCGAGCCCGCGCACCGCGAGGCGTACACCGCCCTGACCCGCCGGCGCACCGCCGCGATGGCCGCCGCCCACGACGCGGTCGCCGCCTGGGTCGCCGCGCGCGGGTACGGGCGGGGCGGGCCGGACCGGGAGGTGTACCACCCGAACTGGGCGACCGCCGGGCCGCAGGAGCACGTCGCGGACGTCGCCGTGCCGCTGGCGGGCGCGGGCGGCCCTCGGAGAGGAGCTGACGACGGGCTCACAACGGGCTGACGCCGCGCTCACGACGGGCTCGTGACGGCGCCCCGGCGGTGACGCGGCGGGGTCGGTCCCGTACGGACGGGCACCGCCCCGGTGTGGAATTGGCCACATTCCAGGGGCCGTTGACGGTCCGAAGTGACCAGGGTCACGTCCGGCGCGCGTTCGCGGCGCCCGGCGGCGCGGCCCCGTGGCGGGACTGGGCGGGCGCCGTGGCGGCACGGGCGAAGGGCCCGTCCGCTTCGGGACCTTGGTCGCGAATCCCCTCGACCTTCGCCCCGGTGGCGCCCCCTCGGAACCGGGGCAACCGTGGACGGTCGCCCGTTGTGACCGGGCGGTGGCGCCGTCCGAGGTGGGCGGCGTCTTCCCCTGCCGTCTACCCGGCGCACGGTGCGCAGTGCGTGCCGTACGCTCCGGAGGACCCCAAGTACATGTCCCAGACCATCGACAACGCCCCGTATACCGCGTTCCACCGCAGGCTGGCCCTCGCCTGTTCGGGCGGACCCCTGCTCGACGGCTACATCCTGAGCATCGTCGGCGTCGCCCTGATCGGGATGCGCCCGGACCTCGGGCTCTCCACCGCCGAGGTCAGCCTGATCGGCGCCGCCGCCCTGGTCGGCATGTTCGTCGGAGGCGCGCTCTTCGGCGTGCTGACCGACAAGATCGGCCGGGAGGTGATGTACACCGCCGACCTGCTCGTGATGGTCGCCTGCTCGGTGCTCTCCTTCTGGGTGGACGCGGTGTGGGCGATCACCCTGCTGCGCTTCGTGCTCGGCATGGCCGTGGCCGCCGACTACCCCATCGCCACCTCGCTGCTCGCCGAGTGGCTGCCCGCCAAGAAGCGCGGCCGCCTGCTCGGGCAGCAGATCGTCGCCTGGTACGCCGGCTCGGTGCTCGCCTACGTGGTGGGCTACCTGTTCCTGGAGCTGGCCGGGCCGGGCAGCTGGCGGTGGATGCTGGCGAGTTCCACGGTGCTGTGCGTGGTGTTCCTGGTGATCCGCCGCGGCTCGCCGGAGTCGCCGCGCTGGCTGGCCGCCAACGGGCGGGTCGGCGACGCGGTGCGGGTGGTCGAGAAGCACCTCGGGGTCCGGGTCGACGGCCGGGAGCTGATGCCCGATCCGGCCGAGCGCGGCCGCCCCGCCGGACTGCGCCTGCTGATGACCCAGCCCTACCGGCGCCGCACCCTGTTCTGCGGCCTGTTCTTCATGTGCCAGGTCGGCCCGCTGTTCGCGATGCTCACCTTCGGCCCGCAGATCCTCTCCTCCTTCGGCATGCCGGGCGGCACCGTGATGGAGACCCTCGGCACCGGCCTGATCAGCCTGGTCTTCCTGCTCGGCTGCTACCCGGCGCTGCGCCTGATCGACACCCGCGGCCGGCGGCCCGTCATCATCTGGTCCTTCGCGCTGATGACCGTCCCGCTGGCGCTGCTGGGCGTGTGGCCCACCGCCCCGGCCGCGATCGCGCTGCTGGCGCTGTGCGCGTACGCCTTCCTGTGCGGCGGGCCCAACGTGCTCGACTGGACGTACCCCAACGAGCTGTTCCCGACCGAGATCCGGGCCACCGCCGTGGGCGTCGCCACCTCGGTGAGCCGGATCGGCGCGGCCGTCGGCACCTACCTGCTGCCGCTATCGCTGACCGGGCTGGGCACCGGCCCGACCATGCTGATCGCCGCCGGGGTCACCGCCCTCGGGCTGCTGGTCTGCGTGGCGTGGGCGGAGGAGACCCGCGGCACCGCGCTGGGCGCCTCCCCTGCCGCCCCCGCTGCCGCCCCCGCTGGTGCCCCTGCTGGTGCCTCCGCCGGCGCGCGGACCGCGCGGGGCGCCGTTCCGGCGCAGCGGGTGGCGCAGACGGCGCGCTGACGGAGGACCGCCCGTGCCGTTTCGGCC
>NZ_JBHVEU010000467.1:0-6960 GCF_042802075.1 Kitasatospora sp. NPDC057518 | reverse complement strand
TCCTGCGCCGAGTCGGGGTGGGGGTGGGGGTGGCGGTTCAGTCGGCGGTGGGGAAGGCGGCGCGCAGGGCGGGGGTGCGGGTGAGGATGGCGACGGCGAGGAGGGCGAGGGCGGAGAGGCCCTGGAGGACGGCGTACCAGGGCGGGCAGAGGCCGGGGATGAGGTCCACGGCGATGATGGCGATCGGCATCACGGTGGAGAGGGTGCGGACGCGGTCGAAGGCCTTGGCGGAGCCGTCGGCGGCGCGGGTGGCCAGCCGGTGGAGGTACGGGGCGACGGCGAGGAAGATGACGCCGCGGATCCACATGAACGGGGTCGTCGGGTGGCCGATGGACGCCATCACGGCGACCGTGCCGAGGACGATGGCACCGGCTAGGCCGAAGAGCGTGATGCACTTCTTCACCGTGGTGAAGGTGGACTGGTGGGCCGTGGGCGCCATGGTTCTTTCCCCTCCGTGTCGTTGTGGGAACGACGCTACGGAGCGGACGCGCGGCCGAGTATGGGTCCAGCCCCACAAGGGGGTGGGTCCAGCCCCACTCCCAGCGAACCGTTCCGGAGGGAGAGCCGCCTCTACGGCGGGAGGGGCCGCCAGGGCGGAGGCGGTGCGCAGGAAGTCGGGCCGGCCGACTTCCTGTGCCGGGTCTTATCGGGTTCTTGCCGGGAACCGGCAGGGGACCGGGCGGGATCTTGCGGGGTCCGGGCGGCGCGGGGCGGGGGCTGGTCTGAATAGTGTGATCGTCAGTGGACGTGAGCGAACGTCCGTGATGTGGGGGGTGGGGGCATGACTCCACTGGGCCTGAGCGTGGCCACCTGGTGGTGGATCGTCGCGCTGACGACGGTGCTGTTCTGGGCGATGGCGATACCGCCGCAGGTGACCCGGCAGTACCGGATCATGGTGGCCCTGGCGCCGCTGGTCGGAGCCCTCTTCCTGGTCGGGCGCTCCCACATGAACGGGACGACCCCGGCCGGCGCGCTGTCGATGTACGCGCTGGCGATGCTGTCGCTGACGCTGGGAACGGCCGGGCACCTCGGACGTATGGCGCGCCTGCAACTGGCGGCCGACGAGGCGGGCGACAGGGACGAAGTGCCGCTCACCTGGGGCTTCATGGTGCAGTTCTTCCTGTGCGTGACCGCGGGCTTCGTGGTGTATTTCGTGATCCAGCCGTAGGCGCGGGAGAGGGACGGACCGCACCCCGGCCTGGATCGGGGGTCATCCGGTCCGGGACGCCGAACTGGTCGACGGCGGAGTGGAGTTCGCGGTGGCAGGGTCGGGCCCCGACCACTTCTGAAGCACGCCGGCGGCCCCTTGCGGAGGAGCAAGGGGCCGCCGGAACGGTTCGCTAGGTGGTGGTGGCCAGGTGGTCGAACTCGCCCGCCTTCGCACCCTGAAGGAAGGCCGCGAACTTGACCTGGGCGGTTCGGACGATGACGTCGCCCTCGTCGGACTCCCGGAGCTCGATCACCCCCTGTGCGGCGCGAACTTCAACGCATTGAGAGTTCGCAGCCGAGTAGCTGGACTTCTGCCAGGTGAAGTTAGGCATTTTTGCTCTCCATGTCCTTCTTGATGGATTGAATGAACTCCCGGGAATCCTCTTCCGATAGGGCCGCCGAACCGATCCCGTCAAGCAGGGAGCGGAACTGGGCGATATGGGCCGGCGCGTCGAACAGCACGCTGTCGAGTCCGGAATCCATCTGTACTGTGCCGAGCTCAGGGATCGGGCCTTCGACATACGTGAAGTTCTCATGGTTGACCGGAAGAGTGTCCACATCGAACAGGACGACCCGGATGGAGATGGTCGACCGCTCGGAGTCCTCGATGAGGCCACCAAGCTGCTCGGCTTGGACCTTGGGCCCGCTGAACTGCATACGTAGCGCGGCCTCATGGATGAAGGCCGAGTACGGAGTCTCACCAGAGCGGACCACGTCCTGCCGCCGCATGCGGAAGGCAGTCCTCAGGTCAACTTCGTGCTGGGGAAGGAGCGGGAACCCTCGGGCAAAGACCGCAGAAGCATAATCAGCCGTTTGGAGCAACCCGGGGATGAAGGCCATGGTGTAGGTGGACAGCGCGTGGGCGCGATTCTCCATCTCGGCCATCTCGAGGAAGTCCTGCGAAAGGTTCCCCCGGTACTCCTCCCACCAGCCTCCCTTGTCGCGGTCCGTGATGATGTCCGCGAGCGCGTCGATCAGGGGCTCGTTGACGCACATGCACAACGCCGCGATCGTGCGCAGGCGTTCGACGCTGATGCCGGTCTTGCCGCTCTCCATCTGCGTCACGTGGGCGGGGTTGATGCCCAGTGCGCGGGCGAGCTGGCTGCCGCCGAGGCCGGCCTGTTCCCGCATCCTGCGAAGTTCGGCACCCAACCGCAACTGGCGAAGCGTCGGGTTCGATCGAAGGGCCATGGGACCAGTCTGCCAGCCCCGTTCGGGGGAACTTCTCGTGGATCGCCACAAATCTGTGGCGCCTCACGCTATCGTCACCCTCAGAACGATCCGATGGATCGTCAGACACGCCTTGGTTCAGGGCAGTAGGCGCCTGCTGCCCTCCGGCCGAAGAGCGGCCACGCCCTGGTCCGGCTCGCGGCTCTCCCCCTCCACACCCATACCTCTCGGAGGTTCCCGTGTGCACCTTGAACACCCCCTCCCTCACCCTCACCCGGCAGGCCCTGCGGAGCGCCCTGACCCGCGCCTCCTGGGACACCGAGACCATCTTCAACGCCGAACTCGCCCTCGGCGAACTCATCGTCAACGCGTGGCGGCACGCCGGTACCGCCTCGCCCGTCGTCTACTTCTCCCTCGACGTCGACACCCTCCGGGTCTGCGTCGCGGACGAGAGCGCCCTGCTCCCCCAGGAGAAGCCCCTCTCCCTGCTCGCCGAGTCCGGCCGGGGCCTCCAGCTCGTCGCCGGGCTCACCCACCGCTGGGGCGTCGACCCCCAGGAGCGTGGCAAGACGGTCTGGTACGAGCTGGACTCCGCCGCGTGACCCGCGAACCGATCGCCCCCGACGACCCCCGGATGCGGAACTTCGCCGCCCCGCACATCACCGGCCTGCTCGGGGAGTTGCACCGTCGGGGCCTCCCGTACGGGCTGCTCTGGGGCTCGGCCTCGGCGGGCGAGACGATCCTCGACGGGCGTCTCCTGGTCGACTTCGGCAACGCGCCCGTGAGCACCCTCGTCAACCTCCTCCACCTGCTGCGGGACCTGGACCGGGAGGCGGCGTGGGAGCGGTGAGCCTCCTCGTACCGCGCTGAACACATGCGAAGGCCCTCGCCCACCGAAGGGGCGAGGGCCTCGCGGCGTCCGTCGGCTCCGGGTCAGCCGCCGGACGGGTTCCTGGGGGCGCCGCCACCGGCACCGCCGCCTCCACCACCAAAGCCACCGCCGAAGCCCCCGCCGGCGGCGCCTTCGAGCAGCTGGCTGGCGGTGTAGCCACCGTTGGCGTCGGGGGTGCCGACGACCGTCACGCTCTGGCCGGGCTGCAGGTCCCCGACCTTGCCCTCCTTGTTGAGCTGGACCTTCGTCGCGTCGCCGGTGGTGACCTTGATGGTGTTGCCGTTGGTGTCGGTCAGGTAGACGGTGTTGCCGTCGACGGCCTTGACCGTGCCCCGGGCGAAGCCGGCCTGCCCGCCCTGCCCAGCGCCCTGCCCGGTGCCCTGGCCCCCACGGCGGGAGCCGCCCTGCCCCTGCCCGTAGCCGCCTCCCTGAGCAGCCGCACCCGCAGCGGCGGCCGCCGGCCGGGCGGAGGACTTCCCGCCGCCCGTCGGCCCGTTGTTCTGCTGGTACCAGACCCCGCCCGCGAACGCCCCGGTGGCGATCACGCCGCCCGCCAGCAGCAGGCTGAGCCAGGGCAGCTTCCGCCTCGGCGGCGCGGCCAGTTCGGCGCTCACGTCCCGCGCGTCCGGCGGGGTGGCGAGGAGGGCGACCTGCTCGGCGGGGGTTCCGGGCCCGACGGTGGCGATCTCTTTGCTCATGACAGTGGAGTCCTACTCGTGCCGGAGGGCGTCGATCGGCCGCAGCGAGGCGGCCCGGTTGGCGGGGTAGCTGCCGAAGAACAGCCCGATGGCGACGGCGATGGCGAAGGCGCCGAGCACCGATTCGGGGATCACCACGGGTTTGATGCCGACGATGCTGAAGTGCGAGCCGGCGATCCCGGCGGCCACGCCCAACCCCGCGCCGATCACCGAGAGCAGCGTCGACTCGGTGAGGAACTGCCCGAGGATCACCGCGCGCGGGGCGCCGAGCGCCTTGCGGATGCCGATCTCCCTGGTCCGCTCGGTGACCGTCACCAGCATGATGTTGGTGATCCCGATCCCGCCGACCAGCAGCGAGATCGCGGCCACCGCGCCGAGCAGCACGGTGAAGGTCTTCGTCGTGCTCTCCCTCGCGGTGAGCAGGGAGGCCTGGCTGGTGATCCGGAAGTCCGCCTTGGCGGGGTCGGCGATCGCGTGCGTGCCGAGCAGGACGCGGGTGATCTCGGACTGGGCGGCCGTGGTGCTGTCCGCGTTCGCGGCCTGGACCAGGATCTGGTTGACAGAGCCGAAGCCGGTGAAGGCGTTCTGCACCGTCGGCAGCGGGGCGATGACCACGTCGTCCGGGTCGGTGAAGCCGCTGCCGCCCTTGGCCTGGAGCACGCCGACCACGGTGAACGGCGTGCCGCCCAGCACCACGGACTTGCCGACCGGGTTCTCGGTGTCGAACAGCTGCTTGGCCGTCGTCGCGCCGAGCACAGCGACCTTGCGCGAGTCGAGCACGTCGTCGTCGGTGAAGTACTCGCCGTGCGCGACCTTCTGGTTGGCGGTCTCGAAGTACGACGGGTAGGTGCCGACGATCGAGCCGGGGCTGTACGAGATGTTCCCGTACAGCGCGGTGCCGCTGGTGGTGACCACCGGGGCGACCGACCTGATCGCCCCCGCGTCGGTGTCGCTCGCCAGCGCCTTGGCGTCGGCGACCGTCAGCTTCTTCACCGAGGAGGTGGCCCGGGAGCCGCCGTTGGCCGAACCGGAGCTGACCGTCAGGGAGTTGGTGCCGAGCGAGGTGATCGAGTCCTTCACCGCCACCGACGAGCCGTTGCCGACCGCCAGCAGCAGGATCACCGAGGCCACGCCGATCAGCACGCCGAGCATGGTGAGCGCCGAGCGCACCTTGTTGGCGGCCAGGCCGCCGACCGCGAAGCGGAGCGTCTGCCAGAGGATCACGCCGGCACCTCCGCGCCCGCCACGCCGGCCGCGCCTGCCGGGCCCGCCGCGAGCTCCGCGTAGGCCGCGTCCAGGAAGGGCGGCGGCCCCTCCACGGGCGCCTGCCGCAGATCGCTCACGATCTGCCCGTCGACCAGTCGCAGCACCCGCTTGGCGTGCCGGGCGACCTCGTCCTCGTGGGTGATCAGCACGACCGTGCGGCCGGTGGCGTTGAGCCCGTCGATCAGGGCCAGCACCTCCTCCGTCGAGCGGCTGTCGAGGTTGCCGGTCGGCTCGTCGGCGAGCAGCATCGCGGGCGCCGTCACCAGGGCCCGCGCCACCGCGACGCGCTGCTGCTGGCCGCCGGAGAGCTCGTTGGGCTTGTGGCCGGCCCGCTCGGCGAGCCCGACGAGCGACAGCGCGGCCATCGCCCGGCGGCGCCGCTCGGCGGTCCGGACGCCCGCGTAGGCGAGCGGCAGCTCGACCTGGGCGAGGGCGGTGGTGCGGGGCACCAGGTTGAAGGACTGGAAGACGAAGCCGATCTTGCGGTTGCGCACCAGTGCGAGCTGCTGCTCGTCCAGGTGGCCGACGTCGGTGCCGTCGAGGAGGTAGCGGCCGGCGGTCGGGACGTCCAGGCAGCCGAGGATGTTCATCAGGGTGGACTTGCCGGAGCCGGAGCTGCCCATCACGGCGACGAAGTCGCCCTGTTCGATGTCCAGGCTGACGCCCCGCGGCGCACCGGTCTCCGGGTCGGAGGGGCCGCGCAGCGCGTGCACGGTGGCGTCGCCGTGCCCGTACGCCTTGGTGAGCCCGCGGATGCGGATCACCGGGACGGGGTGCGCGGGGACGCGCTTGTCGATGACGTGACGCATGCTCACGACTCAGCCCTTGCCGCCGCGACCGGCCCCGGCACCGGCGCCGCCACCGCCACCGGAACCGCCCGGGAAGACCCCGCCGCCGGCCCCGCCCCGGTTGCCGCCGAGGCCCGGGAAGGAGGCGTTCGGGAAGCCGTTCCCGCCGCTGGTGGTGGGGAGTTCGACCTTGTCGCCCTCCTTCAGCCCGGAGACCACCTGCACCGTGCTGTCGCCCTCGACCCCGACCCCGACGGTGACCCGCTCGGAGGCGCCGTCCGGCTGCACCAGGGTCGCGGTGCGCGAGGTGCCGGTGCCGGACAGCGCGGAGGTGGGCAGCGAGAGCGCGTTGTCGGCCTCGCCGGTGATCACCTGGACGGTGGCGCTGAGGCCGGTGCGCAGCGTGCTGGTGTCGCCGGTGATCTGCAGCGTGGCCGCGTACTGGACGGCGGCGGAGCCGGCCGCGCCGCCGGAGCCGCTGCCGGTGGGCAGCGAACTGACCGACAGGACGGTCGCGTTGAGCTTGGTGTCGGACTGCGCGTTCAGGGTGACGGTGGCCGCCTCGCCCTTCTTCAGCTTGAGCGAGTCGAGCTCGGAGAAGTTCGCGGTGACCTGCATCCCGGTCGGGTTGGTGAGCACGATGAAGCCGCTCGGGGCGGCCGCCGAACCCGTGCCGGTCCCGGTGGACTTGCCGGAGGAGGACGAGGCGGAGGCGCCGGAGCCGGTGGCCCCGACGGTGTCGCCGACCTTGCCGGAGACCGAGGCGACCGTGCCGTCCACCGAGGCGGTCAGGGTGGTGCCGGTCAGCGCCGCCTGGGCGTTGGCCAGGTTGGTCTGCGCGGTGGCGACCTGCTGCTGGGCCTGGGCCACGGCCGCGTCGTCGACCTTGGTGGTGGTGACGGTGGTGGTCTGCGGGGCGGGCGTACTGCTCCCGCCC
>NZ_JBHVEU010000466.1:0-7032 GCF_042802075.1 Kitasatospora sp. NPDC057518 | reverse complement strand
GCCTGGCTGGCCGCCGCCGCCCTCGCGGTGGTGCTGGCGCGGCTCTGAGCACACCCGCCGGACGGGTGCGGTGATCAGAGGGAGGCGCTGATCGAGGTGCCGGTGTGGTTGCCGGGCACGGCGGTGAGGTCGAGGTACTCCGGGGCGGTCCAGGTGCCGTCGCCGTGACGGGAGGTCAGCAGCACCCTGTTGTCGGCGGTGGCGACGGCGAACCGGGCGTCGGTGTCGACGGGCGCGGCGCTGACGCTGGTCCCGGCGGCGCCGGCGAGGGAGTCGAACGGCCGCCAACTTCCGTTCGCGTAGCGCACGGTGTGGTACTGCCCGCCGCTCGTGACGACGGCGACGTCGAGGTCCCTGTCCTGCGGGGTGACGGCGACGCCGGTCACCGGCGCGGTGGCCCCGGCGGCCCCGGCGACCGACGTCCAGGAGGACCAGGCCCCGGACGCGAAGCGACGGGTGTGGGAGACCTTCCCCCCGGACACGGCGGCGATGTGCAGCTCCCCGCCGCGGACGCCGGCGGTGGCGATCGACGTGATGCCGGTGAGCGGCCCGGTCTCGTCGGTGACCACCCCGAAGACGCTCCACCGGCCGTTCGCGGGGCGGCTGCTGTGCAGGAGCCGCCCGTTCGCCACGACGACGATGTGCAGGGCGCCGTCCACGTTGGCGATGGAGACCTGGGTGATGCCGCCGAGGTCGGCGACGGTGGTGTTGAGGTCGACGAACTTCTGGCCCCAGCCGCCGTCCAGGTTGTGGACGGCGTAGTGCAGGTGCCCGTCACCGCCGAGCGCGAGGACGTGGGTGTCGCCGTCGATGCCGACCGAGGAGACGGCGCGCACTCCGCCGATGTTCCCGGCCGCCGCCTGGACGTCCTCGTACGGCGTCCACGAACCGTCGTAGAGACGGGTCGTGAGGTACAGGTCGGCGTCGCCGCGCACCAGGGCCCGGGTCTTCCAGCCCCAGGACCTGGCCCGCACCTGCTGGACCCAGCCGGAGACGTCGTCGACCCGGGCGCCGTACGCGCCGGTGCGGGTCTCGCCGGCGGGGGAGCCCAGGCAGCCGCCCTGCCAGGAGCGGGAGGCGACGGCCACCAGCTCGGCCCTGCCGCCCGTCTCGCGGACCACCGGGGCACCGGTGTCGCCCTTGCAGACCGCCGCGCCGCCCGTGCCGGTGACGCCGAGGCTCGTCGCGCTCACCGTGTCGAGCGAGAACGCGCCGGTGTGCAGCTTCAGCGGCGCCCACTCGTCCCTGGTGCGCCCGTACCCGGGCACCCGCAGCGGCTGCCCGGCGGCGGGGGCGGTGGAGGCGACCGCGATCGGGGCAATGCCGTCGACGGGCGTCGCGAGGCGGGCCATGACCAGGTCACGGCCCTGGTACGGCACCAGCTCGGAGACCTCGGACGTCTTGCCGCCGGAGGTGGTCAGGTCGGTGCGGCCGACGGTGGCGGTGGTCTTCCACTTCGGCGCACCGGCGGCCGGGGCCTGCGGCTGCGCCGGGTCGTCGGCGAAGCAGGAGGCCGCGGTGAGCACCCAGTTGCGGTCCACCAGGGCGCCGGTGCAGGTGCGCAGGCCGTCGCCGATCGCCAGGCGGGCGGTGTAGGCGTAGGAGCCGTCGGCGGCGGCGTCGCCGACCACGGCGCCGGCCGGCGCGCAGGTGCCCAGCACGCCGGCGGCGGTGGCCGCGGCGAGTACGCCGGTGCGCCAGGAGCGGGACGGGGTCTTGCGGGGCATGGGGATTCCTCTTCGGGTCGGTTCCGGGCCCGGGTCGCTTCCGGGTTCCGGGCTCGGGTTCTGGGCGCAGGTTCCGGGTCGTTCCCGGGGGTCAGTACGAGAAGGCCCACTTCTGGGTGGGGAGGTCGTAGAAGGTCCACTGCTGGGCGCGGGCGCCGTCGGTCGTGAGCGAGTCGTCGATCTCCAGGCACTTGCCGCTGTTGCGGTTCCTGAGGGCGTAGCCGCCGGCGGCCTTGACGAGGTCCCACTTCTGGGTGGGGAGGCTGTGGAAGGTCCACTGCTGGGCGGGGGCGCCCTCGGCCAGGAGGGAGTTCTCGATCTCCAGGGCCTTGCCGCTGTTGGCGTTGCGCACCTCCCAGGCGTCGTCGGCCCAGTGGAAGGTCCAGCGGGCGGTGGGCAGGCCGTGGCAGGTCCACTGCTGGGCGCGGGCGCCGTCGGTCAGGAGGGAGTCGTCGATCTCCAGGCACTTGCCGCTGTTGGTGTTGACGAGCGGGGTCGTCCAGTCGAGGGCGGCGGTCTGCTGGATCCAGCTTCCGAGGTCGTCGGTGCGGGTCTCGTACGCGCCGGTGTGCGTGGTCGGGGCCGCGCCGAGGCAACCGTTCTGCCAGGAGCGGCTGTTGAGGGCGGCGAGTTCGTAGTGGTCGCCGACCTTGCGCAGGGCGGGGCCGCCGGTGTCGCCCTTGCAGACGGCGGCGTCGGCGGGGGATTTGGCGGCGATGGCGAGGCCGGTCGGCTGGACGGTGCCGACGGTGAAGGCGGCGCTGTGGAGCTTGTCGGGCACCCAGTCGGCCCTGGTGCGGCCGTAGCCCGTCACCAGCAGCTCCTCGCCCGGGGTGGGGGCGGTGGTGGCCACGGCGAGCGGGTCGACGTCGATGACCGGGTTGACCAGGCGCAGCATGACCAGGTCGCGGTCGGCGCGGGGGACCAGTTCGACGACGTCCCGGACCTGGCCCGCCGTGGTGGCGAGGTCGGTGCGGCCGACGGTGACGGTGGTCCTGAGCGCGGGCGGGCCGGCCGGGACGGTCGTCGGCCGGGCGGGGTCGTCGGCGAAGCAGGCGGCGGCGGTGACGACCCAGAACGGGTCGACGAGCGCGCCGGTGCAGGAGCGTCGGCCGTTGCCGATGTCCAGTTTGGCGGTGAAGGCGTAGGAGCCGGCGGGCGCGGCGTCGCCGACCACGGCGCCGGCCGGGGTGCAGGTGCCCAGCACGCCGGCGGCGATGGCCGCGGCCAGTACGCCGGTCCGCCAGGAGCGGGACGGGGTCTTGCGGGGCATGGGGATTCCTCTTCGGGTCAGCGGGCGACGGTCCGTCGGGCGGGGCCGCCGTACCGGGCGTTCGCCGGGGTCGGTACGAGTCGGTGCGGTCAGCCCGTCGTGGGGATCTGGCCGACGATGGACCAGCCGGACCAGGCCCCGTCGCCGGCCTTGGTGGCATGGGCCATGACGCCGTCGGTGCCCTGGCCGAAGACCTCGGCGGTCCGGGTGTCCGGGTTGTAGACCGCGGCGGGGGAGCCGCCGAACTTCCAGCTGCCAGTCATGGTCCAGGCCGACCAGCCGCCGGTGCGGCTCCACGTCGCCCGGTACATGGAGGCGTCGGTGCCGGTGGCGAACAGGTCGAGGGTGTTGGCGAGCGGGTTGTGGAGGATGGCGGGGGTGCCGGCGAACTTCCAGTCGCTGGGGCCGATCACGTACCAGCCGGACCAGCCCTCGCCGTTGGTGTTGTAGAGGTGGGCCATGGTGCCGTCGGTGGTCAGGGCGAAGACCTCGGCGGTCCTGGTGTCGGGGTTGTAGACGGTGGTGGGGACGCCGCGGAACTTCCAGGTGCCGGTCATGATCCACGGTGTCCAGCCGCCGGCCCGGTTCCACATCGCCCGGTAGATGGACCCGTCGGTGCCGGTGGCGAACACGTCGAGGGTGTTGGTGACCGGGTTGTGGACGACGGCCGGTACGCCGACGAAGGCGCCTCCGGGGTTGAGGGTGAACCAGCCGTGCCAGCCCGCCCCTTCGGTGTTGTAGAGGTGGGCCATGACGCCGTCGGCGCGCAGGGCGAAGACCTCGGCGGTCCTGGTGTCCGGGTTGTAGACGGTGGTGGGGGAGCCGCGGAACTTCCAGTCGGCGGTCATGATCCACGGTCCCCAGCCGGTGGCTCGGCTCCACGTCGCCCGGTAGATGGACCCGTCGGTGCCGGTGGCGAACACGTCGAGGGTGTTGGTGACCGGGTTGTGGACGACGGCCGGTGAACCGGTGAACCGCGCGCCGTCGCCGAGGACGTACCAGCCGGACCAGCCCTCGCCGTTGGTGTTGTAGGCGTGGATCATGGCGCCGTCGCTGCGCAGGGCGAAGGTCTCGGCGGTCCTGGTGTCCGGGTTGTAGACGGTGCTGCGGCCCCCGGAACGGGCGGCGACCACGGCGGACCAGGCGGACACGGCCTGCTGGATCCAGCCCCCGAGGTCGTCGGTGCGGGTCTCGTACGCGCCGGTGCGGGTGGTCGGGGCTGCGCCGAGGCAACCGTTCTGCCAGGAGCGGCTGTTGAGGGCGGCGAGCTCGTAGCGGTCGCCGACGTGTCGTAGGGCGGGGCCGCCGGTGTCGCCTTTGCAGACGGCGGCGTCGGCGGGGGCCTTGGCGGCGATGGCGAGGCCGGTCGGGTCGACGGTGCCGACGGTGAAGGCGGCGCTGTGGAGCTTGTCGGGCACCCAGTCGGCCTTGGTGCGGCCGTAGCCCGTCACCAGCAGCTCCTCGCCCGGGGTGGGGGCGGTGGTGGCCACGGCGAGCGGGGTGATGTCGGTGACGGGGGTGGCGAGCCGGGCCAGGACGAGGTCGCGGTCGGTGCGGGGGACGAGCTCGGCGATGTCCCGGACCTGGCCGGTCGTGGTGGTGAGGTCGGTGCGGCCGATGGTGGCGGTGGCCTTGAGGGCCGGCGGGCCGGCGGGGACGGTCGTCGGTTGGGCGGGGTTGTCGGCGAAGCAGGCGGCGGCGGTGACGATCCAGTACGGGTCGACCAGGGCGCCGGTGCAGGCGCGCTGGCCGTTGCCGATGTCCAGCTTGGCGGTGAAGGCGTAGGAGCCGGCGGGCGTGGCGTCGCCGCTGACGGCGGGGGCTGGCGTGCCGGACAACAGGGTGCCGGCGAGGGCGGCGGCGGTGACCGTCCCGGCCGTCCATGCGGATCGTGGGCGTGAGCGAACCATGAGGTGGCTTTCCTTCGTCTGCCGGGCGGTGGCGGTGGCGGTAGCGCCGGGGAAGCGCGGACCGGGGGTCACGCTGTGGCGGTGATCTCCAGCAGGCTGAACAGGCGCCCCTGCGGGTCCGTGCTCTCGCCGACCGACGTCCAGATGTTCTTCTTCACGTCGAAGGACTTGTTCTCGGTGCCCGTCCGCATGTCGAGGCGTACGGCGTAGTCGTTGCCCATGACCATGAAGACGGAGGGGATCTCAAGGCTCAGTCGGCCGGTCGGGCCGCTGACCTGGAAGCAGAACTGGCCGTTGCCGACCGGGTCCGTGACCGCGTTGCCCCGAGCGCGCACCTGGATCAGGCCGGGCCGGCCGTCGCAGGTGACGAGCAGGATGTGGCCGTCGCCGCTCTTCAACCTGATGCCGCGCTCCTGGAAGATCTTGTCGGCGTTCGGGTAGGCGAAGTCCTCGACGGCCGGCGGCGGGGTGTCGTCCGCGGTGGCGGTGGTCCCGGTTCCGGCGGGCACGGGGGCGGCGCCGACCGTGGTCAGACCCGTCAGGGCGACGGCACCGGCGACGGCGCCGACGGTCAGGCAGCGAATCAAGGGCTTCATGCTGGTGGGGCCTCCTCGTACGGAATTCCACGGGCAAGGGAATGGTGTGATCGGAGTAAACGACGCATCGGCCCGGGCCTGCGCAGGGCGCTTCGCCATCGGATCGGAGGCCTATTGGTATCACGGTCGCCGAGTTCCGTAAAAGGGTCGGGTTCGAGCCAATATTGCGGGCGGAGTGGCCTGCGGAGATCCCCTTCGGAATCCGCAAGCTCGGCCGCATGACCCTCTTGAAGCGTCTCTGACCAGCCACTTCTTCGGCTCGACGGCCCGGCGTGCTCGATCCGTGGCATGGCTCGTGAATTCAGTATCGGGCCCGTGGGTTCACGACCTGTGCGACAGTTCGACAGGTTGTTGTAGACGGTTCCGAAAAGGCTTCGAATTCCAGTCGAAAAGCACTCAAGGAATTGAGGAGAAATGGTCGATAAATTATCCGGGACCATGTCCCCGCCTATGCGCCTCCGGCGCGCCCGGCTGACCGCGGTGACGGCGCTGTCGCTGGCCATGGCGGTCTTCGGCACGACGGTGGCGGCGGCGGTCCCCGCCGATCCCGGACCGGCGCCGCTGCCCGCGGGCGCGCGTGCCCAGGTGGTCGAGGCGTGGATGGCCGGCGGGTCGGCGGTCAGGGACGCCGCGGCCGCCGCGCTGGTCGGCGGCGATGCCCAGATCGGCGACTTCCTGGCCACCGGCCTGCGGCGGGCGACCGCCGAGGACGAGCGCTTCGCGGTCCTGAAGATGCTCTCCTTCTCCGGTGCCGGGGTGCGGGCCGCCGCCCAGCAGGCGCTGAGCGGTACGGACGAGCAGCTGCACCAGTTCGTGTTGACCGGCTATCAGGCCCCCCTGAAGGAGGACCAGACGGTGGCGACCGTCGCCACCACCAACACGGGTGGCCGTGCGGTCCAGGAGGCGGCACAGAAGGCGCTCAACGACGGTTCTGCCAAGGCGCTGACGGACTTCCTCGGCACGGGTCTCGCCCGGGCCCGCAAGGAGGACGACCAGGTCCAGGTCGCCAGGGTCATGGCGACCGGCGGCCCCGAGGTGCAGAGGCTCGCGCAGCGGGCCCTGAGCGGAACTGCCGACGACATCGCGGACTTCCTGGAGAGCGGGCTGGAGCTGGCCCGTGCGCGTGACCAGGAGACCCTGACGATCAGCCAGCTCGTCGAGGCCGCGACGGAGGCCGGCAAGCGGGCCAAGGCCGAGACCGACGCGGCCAAGGCGGCGGGCGAGCGCGCGCAGGAGGCTTCCCGGCTGGCCAAGGAGGCCGCGCAGAAGGCCGCCCTGGAAGCCGAGGCGGCCAAGAACGACCTGGTGAAGGCGGGGCAGGCCGCGAACCGCGCGGCCGAGGCGGCGCAAGGCGCGGCCAATGCCGCGCGGACCGCGATCCAGGCCTCCAACACGGCGGTGGCCGCGGCCCGGACGGCGGCGAACGCGGCCCGCGGCGCGGCCAGTGCCGCGGCGGCCGCGAGTCAGGCCGCCACGCGTGCCTACCAGGCCGCCTCCGCGGCCCGCCAGGACGCCGGCCAGGCGCC
>NZ_JBHVEU010000465.1:0-7035 GCF_042802075.1 Kitasatospora sp. NPDC057518 | reverse complement strand
CGGGACTTCTTCGGAAGTCCCGGGCAGCGGCGTTCTGTGGGTGGGTCGTCAGGCCGTGGGCTTGGGTTTGCGGGCGACGGCGATGGCGAGGGCGGTGCAGGCGAGGGCGGCGAGGGCGGCGAAGCCGCTGACGGAGGGGAGGAGGCCGTAGGTCTGGACGAGGGCGCCGAGGGCGATGATGGGGGCGGAGCTGCCGAGGTAGACGATGACCCAGAGGGCGCTCAGTTCGGAGCCGCGGCGTTCCGGGTTCATCGCGGTGACGGCGCTGGTGAACAGGGAGCGGAAGGCGACGCCCTGGGAGACGCCGCCGAGGACGCTGCCGATGAAGAGCAGTGCCGGGGTGCCGGTGTACTGGGCGGCGACGACCAGGCCGAGGCCGGTGGCCAGGCCGGTCATGCCGAGGGCGGTCACCACGCGGTCGGAGGTCGGCGGGACGAGCAGCTGGGTGGCGGCCGAGGAGCCGAGCAGGAGGGCGGCCACGATCGCGCCGACCAGCTTGGAGTCGGTGTGCAGCAGCTTGGCGGCGAAGGCCGGGGCCAGGCTGAGGTAGACGCCGAACACCGCGTAGGAGATGAAGCCGGCGGTGGCGGCGAGCAGGAACTCGCGGCGCCCGGTGCGCGGCAGCCGCAGGCGCTGGGGGCGCAGGTGGGCCGGGGTGGTGATGCGGGGCGGAGAGGCCGGCGGGCGGCTGCGGCCGGGCATCCGGGGGTGGAGGAGGGCCAGCGGCACGCAGAGCGCGAGCAGGGCGATGGCGTGCAGCAGGAAGGGGGTCGGCAGCGGGTCGGAGCCGCCGGCCAGCAGGGCGCCGACCACCGGGCCGAGGGCGACGCCGCCCGCGGAACAGGCCAGGGTGATCTTGGCGGCCAGGGTCGGGTGGTCGGGCAGCAGGTCGCCGAGGGCGGCTCCGGCGGCGCCGGTGGACAGGCCGACGGCGATGCCCTGGACGGCCCGGCCGGCGGCGAGCTGCCAGAAGCTGTCGGAGGTGGCGAACACGACGTCGCCGACGGCGGACAGCGCGACGGCGGGCAGGATCAGGGCGCGGCGGCCGAGGTGGTCGGACCAGTGGCCGACCACGGCCAGGACCGGGACCAGCGCCAGCACGTAGATCGCGAACAGGACGGTGGTGTCGAGCGCGGTGAGGTGCAGCCGCTGCTGGAGGAGCGAGTAGATCGGTGTGGCCAGGTTGGCGCCGATCAGCATCAGCAGCAGGGCGGCGGCCACCAGGCCGACGCGGACGCCGCGCAGCGCGTTCCAGCGGCTGATCGCGGCGAGCCGGAGCTGGGCGCGCGGCGCGAGCTCCGGGGGAAGCAGGGCCTCCGACAGTCGGCGTCCGTCGAGCTGCGCGGTGCGCAGGCCGGAGCCGGCGGGGGAGAGGTCCGCCATGGCAGGGGTCTCCTGTGGCCGGGCACCACCGGGGTCGGCGGGGTGTGCCGGCGCGCCCGTCCGGAGGCGCTGTGGTGGTGGCCGAGGGTACGGGCTCCCTGGTGGGGCGAGGTGAGCTGAAGAGGGCCCCTCCGGCCCGGGGTCGGGCGGAGGGCGGTTGGGCTTCGTTGCCCCGGTGGCACGCGCGGGGTGTGCGCGGTACCAGACCGAAGGATAAGGGGTGGGCGTACGCCCATGGCGCGCGCCCCTGGGTGCGCCCCGTACGGCCGGGCGTCGGGGGTGCCCGGCCTATACGCTGAGGTGATGGATCGGTACGCGGCGCTGTTGGGCTGACCGCTGGGCTGAGGGAGAGCGCACAACGATGGCCGGACGACGTCGCAAGAACACCGGGGCTTCGACGGGTGAGGGCGCGGCCGAGGCGGTGCTGCCCGCCGACCTGGAGCTCCAGGACCTCTACGGGGCGTTCGCCGCGCACGGGCTGGACGACGAGGACCTGGACGACGCGGCCGTCCTGGTCCCGCCGGTGAAGCTGCCCGCCGAGCGCGAGCTGGCCGAGCAGGCGAAGGCCGTACCGATGTTCGGGTACGCGCTGGCGCTGGCCCGCTGGTCCGCCCCGCACCGGGAGGTGGACGAGTTCGGCGACCTGGTCGAGGCGGACCGGGCGCCCGCGGCCCGGCTGCTGGGCCTGGCCCCGGCCGAGGGCGAGGTGCCCGAGGAGGCCGAGGTCGAGGCGCTGCGGGCCTGGTCGCTGGCCTGCGACCTGGACCTGGTGGAGCTCGGTACGACCGCGGAGGGCGAGCACGTCGCCGTCCCCGGCCCGGACCTGGAGCCCGCCGAGCAGGGCGACCCGGAGACCGTCCTGGAGCTGTGGCTGACCGCCGCCGGGATCGTCCGGGAGCTGGCCGTCGAGGCGGACTCCGGCCCGGAGGAGGGCGCCGGGGAGGCCGGGGCCGGGGAGGGCGAGGAGGACGAGGACGCGCTCTCCGAGGTCGAGGAGGCCCGTGACGAGGCCGCCGAGCTGCTGGACGAGGCCCTGCAGGTGCTCTACGAGACCACCGCCTTCGCCGAGCCCGGCAACGAGACCGTGCCGCTGGGCGTGCTGGCCGCGCTGCTGGTCGTCCCGGAGGGCGAGGAGCCCAGCGAGGAACTGCTCGGCGACATCACGGACGTGATGGTCGCGCTGGACCCGATGCTGGGCGACCTCGCCGAGCTGGGCCTGCTGGACTACCGCCCGATCGACCCCGAGCTGTTCGACGAGGAGGACGGCGAGGAGCCCGCCGTGGTCGGCGAGGAGCCGCTGGACGAGGAGGAGTCGGCCCGCTTCGGGCTGGTCCGGCTCACCCCGCTCGGCCAGTACGGCATCCGGCAGTGGCTGCTGGAGGACGGCTACGACGCGCCGCTGGTCGGCGACCTGGCCAAGGGGGACGCGGCCGAGCTGCTGCGCGGGGTGTGCGAGTCGGCCAACGTGCTGCCGGAGGAGGAGCTGCGGGCGTGGACCGCCGACCGGGAGCCGGTGGCGGCGGCGCGCGAGCTGCTCGCGGCGGCGCGCGGCTCCGACGGCTACGGGCCGCTGCGCCGGATGCTCGGCGTCTCGGCGCTCAACCTGCTCGGGCCGGGCGCGGAGCCGGCCGCCCGGGAGGTCATGGACGACCCGGAGCTGGGCGGTGCGGTGCGGGCCTGGCTGACCGCGCAGGGGGCGACGGACGTCCCGGTGCCGGACCGGGCGATGGCGCTGTGGACGGTGGTCGACACCTTCGCCGCCCAGCTGCTGGACAACGGCGGGGACGCCGAGCTGCTGGGCGAGCTGGTCGCCGACCTGCCGGTGAACGGCGATCCGGCGGGGTGGTTCGGCGAGCTGTGGCGGGTCGACCACCCGTACACGGCGGACGTCCTGGAGGCGATCGGGGAGCTGCACCCGGACCGGGCGCTGGCCAAGGAGGCGCGCAAGGCGGCGTTCAAGGCGCGCTCCAGGAGCTGAGCCTTCCGGGCGCACCGTACGGCGGTCTAGGGAAGGTCCAGTGAGCCGTCCTCGGTGAAGGGGAAGAACGGGTTGTGGGCCAGCTCCCAGAGGTGGCCGTCCGGGTCCTCGAAGTAGCCGGAGTAGCCGCCCCAGTCGGTCGGGACCGGCGGCTTGACCACCACGGCGCCGGCCTCGACCGCCGTCCGCAGCGCGGCGTCCACCAGCGCGGGGGACTCCAGGTTCACCGCGAGGGTGACGCCGCGGAAGGAGGGCTCGCCGGTGGCGGGCACGCCCGCGTCGGCGGCCAGCTCGTCGGTGGGGAAGAGGCCGAGCACCGAGTCGGCGGTGCGGAACCAGACGATCTCCGGGCTGGAGGCGGTGGAGCGCTTCCAGCCGAGCGCCTCGTAGAAGCGGGCGCTCTCGTCGAGGTCGGTCACCCCGAGGGTGACGATGCTGATCCGGGCGGGGAAGGCGCCCTGCCCGGTGCGGTCCTGTGCTGCGTCGTTCTGAGCTGTCATGCCGCCAGGTTAGGGAGGGCGGCTGACAACCGGGCGCCCTGACACGGCCACCACCCCCGTCCGGGGGCCGAGCTGATGACCCGGCAGCTGCGGCCACGTAAGGTGGCGTCAGCGGTGCGGGTGCGAGGTCTCGGGGGTGCGGCACAGGATGATGCGGGAGAGCGGCGGCAGGCACCAGAAGCGGGACGCCGGGTCCTCGGGGTCCGCCCCGGCCCCGGACCGGCCGGTCCGGGAGGACCGTTTCACCGGTCGGCCCGCGGACCGGCCACTGGACCGGTCGGCCGAGCAGGGTGCCGGTCGGCCCGCGGGCAGGCCCGTCGACCGGTTCGCCGACCAGGAGGAGTTCTCCCGCCGGACCCTGGCGGCGGCCGACTTCCCGGTGTACGGCGTGGCCGCGGGGCAGGCCCCCGCGGGAGGGGTCCCCGCGGGCGGGACGATGACGGCCGACGGGGCGTTGGCCGGTGAGGCGCTGGCCGCCTTCGAGACCTCCGGCGGCGAGCTGCGCTGGGTCGAGGTCCAGTGCGGCGACTGGCGCTCGGCGGCCGGCCCGTACGTGACCGTGCGCACCTACCGGCCGGGGTCCGAACCGGGCGAGCGGCTGCCCGAGCTGGAAGACCTGGTCGAGGACGAACGGGACCGCGTCTACGAGCAGTTGGGCGTCGACGAGGGCGACGGGCCGGGCCGGGTACGGGCGTTGCGCGCGTGGATCACAGTGGACGGCGAGCCCTGCGCGGTGGAGGTGCACGAGGACCGGCCGGTGCCGGAGCCCGGCGCCCCGGCGGCGGACGGTCCGGAGCCGGTGTGGGCCGGGCGGCTGCGGGTCGGCGGGCTGACCGTGACGGTGTGCGCGCGCGGGGTGGCCCCCGGCGCGGTGGAGCTCGGCGCGATCGGCGACTTCGAGGGCTGCCTGCGCGGCCGCACCGAGCTGCTGCGCGACCTGGCCGCCCGGCGGGCCCGCCGGGTGCCGGTCGAGGAGCGTGAACTGCCGCCCGCCGTCGGGATGGAGGCGCACCGGGCGCTGATCGCGCAGAGCGTCGCCGAGTCCGCCGCGATCGAGGCGCAGGTGCGGGTGGGGCGCACGCCGAGGCTGCCGCGCGGGCTGCGCGGGGAGGTCGGCGCGGTGCGCTGGGAGGCGGCGGTGCGCCAGCAGATGCGGCTGGCCACCGAGACCCGGGAGGAGGCCGCGGCGGCGGTGACCTCGATGGTGAACCACCTCAACCGGCTGTCCCAGCAGACGCACTGGCTGGTCGGCACGGCGGAGGGGGAGGCGGCCGTCGAGGAGGTCGTCCGGTACACGGTGTTCGCGAGCGAGGTGGCGAGCCTGCCGGCGCAGCGGGCCTGGGCGCAGCTGTGGCGGGAGCGGCCGGGCGGCGGCGGGGCGGGGGTCTGGGAGGAGCAGCGGCTGGCCGAGCAGCTGTGGCTGTCGGCCTGGGAGCAGTGGCGGGCGGCGCGGCGCTGACGGGTCGGGCGGGCCGGGCGGGCCGGCGGGGGCCTCAGTAAAGCACAGGTCATGTGAAGGTCATCGGTCGGCAAATGGCCGCCTGGGCGTGAGGTGGGCGTCATGCCGGGTTCACCCGCCCGGCGGAGCCTGCTGGGCGTCGGCATCCCGCACCGGCGCCCCCGCTCATCCTCAGGAGTTGCTGCCATGTCGCTGTCCCGTCGGGACTTCGTCAACCGTTCCACCCTCGTCGGGGCCGGCGTGCTGATCGCCGGCGGTGCCGAGGCGCTGGCCAGCGCCCCGGGCGCGATCGCCGCCCCGGTCGGCGGCGAGGCCCCGGTCGCCGCGGCCGCCGGGACCAACTCGGCCGGCGGCACCGCCGTCGGCTACGGCCAGCTGGTCCAGGACCCGGCCGGCCTGCTCTCCCTGCCGAAGGGCTTCTCGTACAAGGTCCTCAACCGGGCCGGCGTCACCAAGCTGCGCACCGGCGAGTTCACCCCGAGCAACCACGACGGCACCTCCGCCTTCGAGGACGAGCGCGGCGGCAACCTGATGGTCGTCAACCACGAGCTGGCCGGCGCCCGCGCCAACTGGCCGCACCCGGTGCCGCTGGCCGAGGGCCACGTCTACGACCCGGGCGCGGCCGGCGGCTGCACCATCGTGCACGCCAAGCGGGACGGCTCGGTCGAGCAGTGGGTCGGCATCGCCGGCACCGCCACCAACTGCGCGGGCGGCGTGACCCCGTGGGGCACCTGGCTGTCCGGCGAGGAGACCGAGGACAAGGCCGGCAAGAACGGCTTCACCAAGGACCACGGCTACATCTTCGAGGTCGACCCCTTCGACGACGACTACAACCGGGACCCGCAGCCGGTGAAGGCCTTCGGCCGCTACGCGCACGAGGCCGTGGTCGTGGACCCGAAGCGCGGCCAGGTCTACCTGACCGAGGACGCCTCGAACCCGAACGGCCTGCTGTTCCGCTGGACCCCGCCGGCCGGCTTCAAGCACGGCCGCTACCAGCTGCGCAAGCTCGCCGCCGACGCCGGTGTGCTGGAGGCCTTCAAGGTCTTCGACGCCCAGGGCAAGTTCGTCGACGACCTCTCCCGCGCCACCAAGGTCGGCACCACCTACGGCGTGGACTGGGTCAAGGTCCAGGACCGCGACGCCAGGACCGTCTCGGTGCGCAAGCAGTTCAAGGACGGCGAGGTCAGCCGCGCCCGCAAGCTGGAGGGCATGTGGTGGGGTGACGGCGGCTTCTACTTCGTCTCCAGCTTCGCCCGTTCGGAGAGCCCGCTCCAGCACGACGGCCAGGTCTGGTTCTACAACCCGGCCCGCCGCACCATCACCCTGAAGGTGCTGCTGGGCGTCAACACCGACGTCTGGGGCGACCACGACAACTTCGACGGCCCGGACAACATCACCGTCTCGCCGTACGGCGGCATCGTGATCTGCGAGGACGGCGAGGGCGTCTCGCACCTGTTCGGCGCCACCGAGGACGGGCTGGTCTACCCGATCGCCCGCAACGAGCTGAACATCGGCACCGCCGAGAAGCCCGAGTTCAGCGAGTTCACCGGGGTGACCTTCTCGGACGACGGCAAGACCCTGTTCGCCAACATCCAGACCCCGGGCATCCAGCTGGCGATCAGCGGCCCGTGGCGCCGGCTGAACGAGCACAAGCGCGGCCAGGGCTACGGCGAGTGACGAACCGTCAGGAATGACCGTGCGGCTGCCCGCGGACC
>NZ_JBHVEU010000464.1:0-7041 GCF_042802075.1 Kitasatospora sp. NPDC057518 | reverse complement strand
AAATCGGTTCGCTGAAAGTCGTCGCCTGTTCGCGCGCCCCGGCCGCCCCCGCCCCGGTTCCCCCGGCTTCGGCCGCCCCCGGGCCGGCCACCGCCTCCTCCGGCCGCTCGCCGACCAGCTGCGGGACGCCGTGCGGGCCGGCGGCGACGGCGCGCCACCACAGCCGCAGGGCGGGCGGGGCGGCCGGTTCGAAGGGCTTGCCGGGGCGGGGCACCGCGAGTCGGGCGCCGAGCGTCTGGGCGGCGGTGACCACCCGCTCGGCGGGCTCCTCCCAGGGGTGCGGCGCGAGGTTGAAGGTGCACCAGTGGATCGGCAGCAGCAGCTCGCCGCCCAGGTCCAGGTGTGCCCGCACGCCCTCCTCGGGGGTCATGTGCACCTCGGGCCAGAAGTCGCTGTACGCGCCGACCTGCATCATCGTCGCGTCGAACGGGCCGAGCCGACGGCCGATCTCGGCGAAGCCGGGGAAGTAGCCGGTGTCCCCGCTGTGGAAGATCCGCCGTCCGCCGCCGGCCACCACCCAGGACGCCCACAGGAACAGCGTGCTGGTGCGCGGCCCGCGGCTGCAGTAGTGGCGGGCCGGCGTGGCGGTCAGGGTCAGCCCGGCGACCTCGGCCGACTCCCACCAGTCCAGTTCGACGATCCGCTCGGCCGGTACGCCCCAGTGCTCCAGGTGCGCCCCGACCCCGAGCGGGACGGCGAACGCCGCGCCCGTCCCGATCAGCGCCCGGACGGTGCCCATGTCGAGGTGGTCGTAGTGGTCGTGGGAGATCACGACCACGTCCACCGGCCCGAGTTCGGACAGCGGCAGCGGCACCGGGTGCAGCCGCTTGGGGCCGGTCCAGGAGAAGGGGGAGCAGCGCTCGCCCCAGACCGGGTCGAGCAGCACCCGCCGTCCGTCGATCTCGGCCAGGACCGTGGCGTGCCCCAGCCAGGTCAGCCGCAGCCCGGACCGGGGCGGCGCGGCCAGGTCGACGGGGAGCAGCCGGTGCACCGGGACGGCGGCGGTCGGCGTCCGGCGGGTCTTGTCCCCGGTCAGCTGGGCCCGGGGGATCTCCAGCGGGCTGCGCTCGTACACCAGGCGGCGGGTCGGCACCGGGTTGCGGAAGGCGCCGTCGGCGAAGTGCGGGGAGCGGCGGATGCGGGCCAGCCGTTCACCCTGGGGTTCGGCGCCGAAGGCGTCGGTCCGGATCCGGTGCCAGGCGGACCGGGGCAGTCCGGCCAGCCCGGGGGCGGCGCGCTCGGCCGCGGGGCCGGCGGACGGCGGGGCGAGCTGCGACGTCAGACCGGCGAGGCGGGAGAACCACGGGGCGGGGCGGGGCACGGCTCCTCCAGGGACGGTCACGGCTACCGGGCGTGCCGGGGCGCGCAGCACAGCGGCGGGTGGGGCTGCTGCGATGCGACAACCATCTCGTCGGAGATTACTCGCCGTGGGCCGTCCGGACCTGGTGGAGAGCCCCGCGCGGTCCAATCGGCGTACCCGGGGAGGGCGGCCCGGGCCGGTGCCCGGGTTCGGCCCGGCGCGGGTCCGCGCCGAGTGGAGCGCGGGCCCGAGCGCCCGTCGGTCCGCCCTCCGTCAGGCGTAGAAGCGGGTGATCGTCTCCGCGACGCAGTGCGGCTTGGCGCTCCGCTCACTGGTCACGGTGAACCGCACCACCGCCTGGACCCCGCCCGGCACCTCGGTCGCCGAGAGCAGCTCGGCGGTGGCCCGGACCGCCGTGCCCACCGGCACCGGCGCGGGGAAGCGCACCTTGTCGGAGCCGTAGTTCAGCGCCATCCGCACGCCTTCGACGGCGTAGCACTCCTTCGCGAGCACCGGGATCATCGACTGGGTCAGGTAGCCGTGCGCGATGGTCGAGCCGAACTGGCTCTCCTTGGCCCGCTCCGGGTCCACGTGGATCCACTGGTGGTCACCGGTCGCCTCGGCGAACAGGTCGATCTGCCGCTGCTCGATGGTGTGCCACTGGCTGGTGCCCAGCTCGGTGCCGACGGCGGCGGTCAGCTCGGCGAGGGAGGCGAAGGTCGTCACGGTGCGCTCCTGGTGGGGGACGGACCCGGGGAGGGATCAGGACGCCGGAAGCGTATGCCTACCCATCGGTATCTGTCAGGAGCCGAGCGGGAAACCGGTGTTCACGGGGCCGGTCCTCACGGGCCCCGGGCCCGTCGGCCCCGCGCCCGTCGGCCGTCGCGTCTGGCGCCCCGGGGCGCCCGGTCCGGTCGGGAACAGCCGGCGGCCGCTCACCAGCTCCGGCACCAGCGCCACGAACAGCGGCTCCGGATCGCCCACCCACGGCCGCAGGCCGGAGCGCAGCACCCGCCTGACCTGCTCGGGGTCGCTCACCACGTCGGCCCGCCCGTGCACCAGTACGCTCCACCCGGTGCGGGTGACCGGGTCCAGCAGATCCGCCTGGAAGGCCACCACCGTGCCGTCCAGCCCGCGCGCGGTGGCACTTCCCCGGCGTACGGCGAGCACCAGCCGCCCGTCCAGGACCTCGAAGGAGACCGGCAGGACGGCCGGCAGCGCGTGCTCGGTGTACACCACGCGCCCGACGGGCACGGTGCTGAGCAGCCGCAGGCACTCGGCCTCGCTCAGGGTCTCCACACGGTCCTCACGCTCCATGCGTCCGATCGTCCTCGGTCGGTGCCCGCATCGATAGGGCCCATGGTCCCTGAGCGGACGGGCCGGGAGCCCCGTCGGCGGCCGTCCGGGGCGGTAGCCTGCCCGGCGGGTGGAGAAATGGTGCAGGAGGGGGACGGCCGGATGGCGGGCGGGGTCGATCTGGTGGTGATCGGGGCGGACGGCGGGCCCGACCGGGCCTTCGGGGGTGCGGCGCTCGCGCCGGACGGCGCCCGGCTGCTCGCCGAGGTGCTGCCCGGGATGTGCTTCGACACCGGCGCGGCCGGCTGCCGGGTCACCACGGTGCCGCCGGACGCGGACGCCAACGCGATGCTCACCGCCGTCCGGGACGCCGCCCTGCACCCCGGCCGCTGGCTGCTGGTCTGCCTGGTCGGCCAGCTGGTGGCCGATCCGCGCGGCCGCCGGCTCGCCCTGGTCACCGCCGGCAGCACCGCCGACAACGCCTACCGCCGGGGCCTGGCCTGGGACTGGGTGGTCAGCGCGATGGTGCACGGGGACCAGGAGGAGGCGCTGCTGCTGGTCGACGCGGCGGTCGACCGGGACGCCTGGGCGGCGCTGGAGCGCGGCGAGGACGGCGCGGGCGAACTGCTGAGCTACTCGAGGGTCCCGCTGTGGGGCCGGATCGGCCGCTACAGCCCGGGCAGCCGCTACGCCCCGGGCAGACGCGGCCGGGACGCCGTCCTGCCGGGCGGGGAGGGTTCGTTCAGCCGGGCCCTGACCACCGTCCTGCGCGAGGGCGTCCCGGGTGCCCCCGCGGCCGTCTCCCCGCTCGATCTCCAGCCGGCCGTGGCCGCGCTGACGGACGGCGGGGAACCGGCCGGTAGTTCGGGTGCGCCTGGCGCGCGCCTGCTCGTTCCGCCGCACGCCGGGCGGCTCCTGATGCGCAATCGGGCCGCGGTTCGGGGCGCATTGGCCGGATTGTCGCTTTCCGAAGAACTGTTGGCCGTTCTGTGGCGGGAAAGTGCCCCGACGGAACCGCCTTCCGCGTAAGGTCAGGGGGCCTGAGGTGTTGCCGTGATGGGGTGGGTTGGCGAAGAATCGATCCCCAGCGGAAACACCGGTGGGACGGCGGAATTCTCCTGGCGGCCGTGGATCACGGATCAGGTCGGTCGCAATGAGGTGGGGCCATGCGGCAGCGCGGAAATGTGTTGCGCCCTGGGGCGGTTGGGGTCGGTGGGGCGGTTCTGGTGTTGCTGCTCGGTGCTTGTGCGGGCGGTGGTGCGGGCGGTTCCGTCGATCGCATCGGGTCGGCCGCGCCCACCGTCGCGGGAGTGAACCCGCTAACTCCTTCGAGTGGTTCGGCAAACGATTCGATCGCGCCGACCAGTGGTCCGGAAGGGGCCATGGCACGGCTGGCCCTGAAGGCGTATCAGGACTGGTGGCAGGCCCAGGCCGAGGTGTTCGGACGGTCGGATTCGGACGGTTACGGACTGGAGCAGTACTCCTCCGGTCGGGCGCTGTCCGACAGCCTGGTCAGCCTCCGGCAACTGCGCGACGCCAAAGTGGTGATGACCGGAACGCCGCGCAATTCCGCGGTGGTCAAGACCGTCGACCTGAAAGCCGATCCGCAGACCGCCGTGATCGAGGACTGCGTCGACCTGTCCGGCTGGCACCGCGTCGATGCCGTCACCGGGGCCGCCAAGGATCCCGGAGCACGCCTGAACCGGTACGTCGGAACCGCTTCCCTGCGCTGGTTCCAAGCACATTGGTTGATCTACGACTTCAAGCGGGAGGTGGATCGGACATGCTGAACGCGCGGAAACCGGCCCGGCGAATCTCGGTCGTCGCGTCGATGTCGGCGGGGTTGCTGCTGTCCTCGGCGGTGGGTGCGACCGCGGACGAACCGCCGAGCGGCGGGGCCGAGCAGTGCTACCCGAACGTGATCTGCGTGGACGTCAATTCCGGGGGGACGACCACGACGCCCGGCGGATCGAAGCCCGGCGGTGGCGGCGGTTCGGGCACCGGCCCGCAGCTGTGCAGCTACCACGACGTCCCCTGGGCCTGCCACGACCCCCAGCTGGGCTGGTTCAGCAGCGACAAGGGCTGCTACTTCCGCCCGCTGGACAACCCGCCGGCCGCCGGCGACCCGGCCTGGGGCGGCCACGACCCGAAGGACGGCTCGCTCTACACGAAGGTCTGCCCGCAGACCGACGGGGGCCTGGGCGGCGCCGAGGTCGTCTTCGAGCCCACCTCGCCGGACGGGCAGAACGTCAACGCGGAGGCCACGGCCATCCAGACCGCCTACGACCGGGTCCGCTTCCGGCCCCCGGTGGGCCGGGCCGCGCCCCAGAAAACGGCGGTGGTCAACGCCCCGGTCTGGCTCTGGGCGGACGACGCCGCGCTGCCCGCACCGGGCAACGCGTCGGTCGCGGGCATCTCGGTCACCGTCACGCCCCGGCTGGTGAAGGCGGACTGGAGCTTCGGCGACCACCTCCAGACCTCCTGCACCACGCCCGGCACGCCGTACGTCCCCGCGTACGGCGACGCGAAGTCCCCGGACTGCGGCTACGAGTTCAGGACCAGCTCGGCCCGTGAGAAGAACGGCGTCTTCAGCGCCACGGTGACGATGCACTGGGAGGCCGCCGTGGTGGTCACCGGCGGGCGGAACCCGCGGAAGTTCACCATCCCGGGCATCAACCAGAGCAGCAAGCCCTTCGAGCTCAAGGTCGCCGAGATGCAGGTGCTCAACTGAGCGCTCCGGCGCGGCGATCCGCGCACTGACCAGCCAGAAGAGCCAGACCGGCCGGACGAGCCGGACGAGCCAGAGACGAACGAGGGAAGGGCGGAACCCGGTGGAGAACCGTACGTTCGCGACGCCGGGATCCGGCACCTCCGCGGGCGCGGCGGCGTCCGTGGCACTCCCGGAGCAGCCGGAGCAGGGCGGCCCGGGCAAGGGCCGGGGGCTGCCGCACGCGCCCGGGCGGACCATGCGGGCGCGGCGGCGGCGCCCGGCGGTGCTGGCGATGGCGGTCGCGCTGATCGCGGCCGGCGGGCTGGGCGGGGCCGTCCTCTACAACAGCACCGGCCAGCGGGTCGCGGTGCTGGCGCTGGCCCGGGACGTGCCGTGGGGGCAGGTGATCACCGAGGACGACCTGGTGGTCGCCCGGATCGCGGGGGACCCGGCGCTGCACCCGCTGGCGGCCCAGGACCGGACGAAGGCCGTCGGCATGCGGGCCGCCACCGACCTCAAGCGCGGCGCGATGCTCACCGGGGCCGACCTCGCGCAGGGGCTGTCGGTGCAGCCCGGGCAGATCGTGGTCGGGGTGTCGGCCAAGCGCAGCCAGCTGCCCGCCAGCCGGCTCCAGCCCGGCGTGCAGCTGGTCGTCGTCTTCACCCCCGACAACGGCCGGGCCGACTCGCTGCCCGCCACGGTGATCACCGTCGGCCGGGTGGACACCGACGGCAGCCAGGTGATCGACGTGGCGGTCGGCACCGCGGACGGGCCCCGGCTGGCGCAGTGGGTGGCGAGCGGGCGGATCCAGGTGCTGCTCGCGCCGCGCGGCGGGGCGGCGGGCGGCGCCGCGCCGAACCCGGCGCCGAGCGGTGCGCCCTCGGCTGCCCCCGCCCCCGCCGCTCCTACCCCCGGGGCGACCACGCCGGGTGCCGCCACGTCCGGGGGACCGGCCGCGACGGGCGGCGCCTGATGGCCGTGATCGCGGTGGTCGGTGGCCCGGGCGCACCGGGAGCCACCACCACGGCCCTGGCACTGCTGCTGTCCTGGCCGCTGCCGCCCGGCCGGCGGATCCTGCTGGTCGAGGCCGACCCGGACGGCGGCGCGGTGCTCGCCGGCGCATTGGAGGGCCGGGTCGAGGCGGTGTACGGGCTGCGCAACCTGGCCGTCGCCGACCGGCGCGGGCTGCTCGCGCAGACCATCTGGGAGCAGCTGATCGACCTCTCTCCCGAGGGCAACGCCGAACGGCTGCTGCTGCCCGGGCTGACCGACCCCACCCAGGCGCCCGGCCTCGCCTACACCTGGGAGCCGCTCGCCGAACTGCTGCACGGCGTGGAACAGCAGGGCTACGACGTCATCGTGGACCTCGGCCGCTCCGGCGCCACCGGCCACAGCGCGGTGCTGGCCCGCCGCGCCGACGCGGTGGTGGCGACCGTGCGCACCACGCTGCGCGGGCTGAGCGCGGTCCGGCCCCGGCTCGCCGCCCTGACCGAGGACCTGGCCGCCGCCGGCACCGGCGCGGACGCGCTCGGGCTGCTGCTGGTCGCCGAGGGGCCGTACGCCCGGGCGGAGGTGACCCGGGAGCTCGGGCTGCCGGTCCTCGGGGTGCTGCCGCACGCCCCCCGGACGGCGAAGGTGCTCTCCGACGGCGGGGACACCACCGACCGGCGGTTCATCCGCTCGGAGCTGATGCGCACGGCGCGCTCGGCGGCGGACGAGGTGCAGCTGCTGGTCC
>NZ_JBHVEU010000463.1:0-7073 GCF_042802075.1 Kitasatospora sp. NPDC057518 | reverse complement strand
GGAGTGACCTGCCGGGCGCCGGGCGTACGGGCTCAGAGCACCTTGGAGAGGAAGGCCCTGGTGCGCTCGTGCTGCGGGTCGGTGAGCACCTCGCGGGGGTTGCCGGACTCGACCACCACCCCGCCGTCCATGAACACCAGCGCGTCGCCGACCTCGCGGGCGAAGCCCATCTCGTGGGTGACGACCACCATGGTCATGCCCTCCTCGGCGAGGCCGCGCATGACGTCGAGGACGTCGCCGACCAGCTCCGGGTCGAGCGCGGAGGTCGGCTCGTCGAAGAGCATCAGCTTGGGCTTCATGGCCAGCGCGCGGGCGATCGCCACGCGCTGCTGCTGGCCGCCGGAGAGCTGCGAGGGGTAGTTCTTCGCCTTGTCGGCGAGGCCGACCCGCTCCAGCAGGGCCATCCCGCGCTCGCGGGCGTCGGCCCGGCTCTCGCCCTTGACCTGGACCGGCGCCTCCATGACGTTCTCGACGGCGGTCATGTGCGGGAACAGGTTGAAGCGCTGGAAGACCATGCCGATGTCGCGCCGCTTGAGGGCGACCTCGCGGTCCCTGAGCTCGTGCAGCCGGTCGCCCTTCTGCCGGTAGCCGACCAGCTCGCCGTCCACCCAGAGGCGGCCGCCGTTGATCTTCTCCAGGTGGTTGATGCACCGCAGGAAGGTCGACTTGCCGGAGCCGGACGGGCCGATCAGGCAGAACACCTCGCCCTGCCTGACCTCCAGGTCGATGCCCTTGAGCACCTCTACCAGGCCGTACGACTTGTGCACGTTCTCGGCGCGGACCATCGGCTCGCCGGACGCGCCGCCGGGGGACTTGGTCGGATCGGTCATACGTGACCACCTCCCTCGAGCCCCGGGACGACGTCGGCGGTCGTCCTGGGGGCGGGCTTCCCGGCGAACAGCCTCCGCAGCCGCTGCAGCGGGGTGGGCGGGAGGGTGCGGTTGGAACCTCGGGCGTAGTGGCGCTCGATGTAGTACTGGCCGATGGTCAGCACCGAGGTGAAGAACAGGTACCAGAGGCTGACCACGATCAGCAGCGGGATGTTCTGGTAGTTCCGGGAGTAGATGACCTGGCCGGCCCGGAAGATCTCCTCCAGGGAGATCACGGAGACCAGCGAGGTGGTCTTCAGCATCGAGATGGTCTCGTTGCCGGTCGGCGGGATGATCACCCGCATGGCCTGCGGCAGGACGATCCGGCGCATGGTCTGGAACCGGCTCATGCCGAGCGCGTGCGCGGCCTCGGTCTGGCCCTCGTCCACCGACTGGATGCCGCCGCGGACGATCTCCGCCATGTAGGCGGCCTCGTTGAGGCCGAGGCCCAGCAGCGCGGCGACGAAGGTCGGGATCAGCACGTTGGTCTGCTCGGACCAGAACTCCGGCCCCCACGGGACGCCGATCGACAGCTTGGCCCAGATCAGGCCGAGGAAGTTCCAGAACACCAGCTGCACCAGCACCGGGGTGCCGCGGAAGATCCAGATGTAGACCCACGCGACGCCGGCCAGCAGCGGGTTCGGGGACAGGCGCATCACCGCGAGGACGATGCCGCCGACCACACCCATGAGCATGGCGAGCACGGTCAGTTCCAGCGTCACCAGCAGGCCGTGCATGATGCTGTCGTGGAACAGGTACTGACCGACGATGTCCCACTTGAAAGCGGGGTTGGTGAAGAGGGCGCTCACCAGCATCGCCGCGAGTACGGCGATGACGACGGCGCCGGCCCAGCGTCCGGGGTGGCGGACGGGGACGGCCTTGATGGTCTCGGGCCGGCCCTGCTCCGCCGTCCCCTTGTCCAAAGAGTTCACGGTGTGGCCTCGGGGGAGAAGATGGAGCGGACGAGGGTCAGCTGACGGCGCCGTTGACGGTCGAGGTGGTGATGGCGCCGGACTCGACCCCCCACTTGGCGAGGATCTGCTTGTAGGTGCCGTCGTCGATCAGCGACTGGACGGCCCCCTGGACGGCCGGGGTGAGCTTGGAGCCCTTGGCCAGCGCGACGCCGTAGGGGGCCACGCCGTAGGTCTCGCCGACCTTCTCCAGCTGGCCGCCGGACTGCTTGATCGCGTAGTCGACGACCTGGGAGTCGGCCATCATCGCCTGGTCGCGCCCGGAGACCACGGCGTTGGTGACGTCCGTCTGGAGGTCGAACTTGTCGCCGCCGTTCTGGACGCCCGGCTTGCCGGCCTTGGCGCAGTCCGGGTCGCGGGTGTCCTTGATCTCGTCGGCCTGGGTGGTGCCGGTCTGGACGGCGACCTTCTTGCCGCAGAGGTCCTTCGGGTCGATCTTCTCCGGGTTGCCCTTCTTCACCGCGACGGCGCTGCCGGAGTTGAAGTAGGTGACCATGTCGACGATCTGCTCGCGCTCCTTGTTGTCCGTGAAGGACGACATGCCGAGCTGGAACTTGTTCGACTGGATGCCGGGGATGATCGCGGTGAAACCGGAGTCCTGGACCTCGGCCTTCAGCCCGAGCTTGGCCGCGATGGCGTTGGCCAGGTCGACGTCCATGCCGATGACCTTGCCGCTGTCGTCCTTGAACTCGTCCGGCGCGTACGAGGCGTCGGCGCCGACCAGGAGCTTGCCGGCGGCCTTGACGTCGTCCGGGACGAGCCCGGCCAGCTTGGGGTCGGCCTTGACCTCGTTGACGGTCGCGGAGGCGTTGGGGGCGCCGCTGCTCTCGCTCTTGCTGCTGCTGCAACCGGTCAGCACCAGGGAGACCGAGGCGGCGACCACACCGGCTGCGAAGAGCCGGCTGCGCTGGGTACGGGTGGTCATGAGGGGGATCTCCATCCTGGGGGAGAGAGGTCGGGCGGAGCGCGCCGCGGGAGCGGCGCACCGGAACGGCGAGCCGCGCGGCTCGGTACGGGTGCGTGTCGCCGTACGTCGTCGTACGTGCAGGCCGGGTCGTGCAGTTGCCCGGGCGCGGGGGAGCCGTCCGGGGTTGTACGAGGTACTGCTTCCGCCACCCTCCGCCGAGGTGGACGTTGACCGGACGGCCTCGACCAGTGGCCGGCTCGATCCGAGATGGGGGGAATCCTGCCATCTGATGACAGTCAGGTGGCCCTCATCCAGATCAAAATCGGATAACGAGGGGTCGCGCTGTCCGCTATTCGGACTTATTCCGCGCCCCTGTCACTCTGCGCATAAGTATGCAGATCGGTCCGTGCCGTCCCCGGAGGCCCGCCGCCCCCGCCTCAGATGCCCCCGTTGACCACCGCGTTCTGCGCCGCGCCGGCGCCGACGTTCCACTTGGCCAGGATCTTGTCGTACTCGCCGCTGCGGATCAGCTGGTCGATCGCCCCGGCCAGCGCGTCCCGCAGCGGCCCGTCGTCCTTGCGCACCGCGATCCCGTACGGGTTGGAGGTGGACTGCCCGCCGGTCACCTCGAAGCGGGCGCCGCCGTCGGTGGTCTTCGCCGCGTAGGCAGCCACCGGGTAGTCGTTCAGGCCGGCCGCGGCGGCGCCGGAGGCGACCTCGGCCAGCGCCTTGGTGTCGGTGTCCAGCTTGTGCGGGGTCAGCGGGCGGCCGACCCGGGTGCAGACGCCGACCTGGCGGGTGACGATCTCGTCCTGGGTGGTGCCCTGCTGGAACGCGACGGTCTTGCCGCACAGGTCGTCCAGGCCCCTGATCCCCTTGGGGTTGCCCTTCGGGACGACGATCGAGGTGCCCGCGATGAAGTAGTCCACGAAGTCCACGCCCGGGCCGGTCGGCTTGCCGGTCTCGTCCACCGCGTCCCGGCGCCGGCGGGTGTCGCTGAGCGCGGACATCGCCACGTCGTACTGCTTGGCCTGGAGGTTCGGCACCAGCTTGTCGAAGGGGGTGTCGACGAACTCGACCCGCACGTCGAGGATCCGGCCCAGGGCGGCGGCGAGGTCCGGGTCGAGGCCGGTCGGCTTGCCGTCCGGGCCGCGGAACTCCACCGGGGCGTAGTTGACGTCCATGCCGACCCGCAGCGCGCCGGCCGACCGCTGGGCCTTCGGCAGCTTGCCGCGGAGGTCCTTGACCGGGTCGCCCGGGGCGGCCTGCCCGCCGCCGCAGCCGGTCAGCAGGAGGGCCCCGGCGGCGGCCAGGGCGGCGCCGGCCGGGACCGGACGGAGGGCGTGGCGGACGTGCGGCATGAGGGCGGCTCCTGAGGGAGGGAGGTGGGGCCGCCACGGTGTCGCACGGGTGTACGCGAAATGGCGGACAAGCGATCCTGCCATCCCGCCCTGCCGGGCCCGGCGGCGGGTGTGTCAGAATTCGGTACCGGGTGACCCCCGAACGCTCGAACCAGGCCGACGAGCCCCGACAGGCTCGGGGTGCCCGGGAACGGAAGTCCTCACGCGGCTCCGTATCCGGGGCACCGGATCCCCTTCGGCCTGTGTTCACTCCTGCGGGTGCGCGTGCGCTCATGCCGTTGCCGCCGCCGGAGCCCGGCGCTTCCGACGCCGGGCCCCTGTGACGCGACAGCGCGGCGATGAACCGTACGTGACGAGGACGAAAAGGCATAGGTGCGATGCCTTCCTCCGACCTACGCTCGGCCCGGAAGCACAACGCGGACAACACAGACCCCATACAACCCTCATCCGAGGGCGCCGCCCGACGGCAGCGCCCCGACCCCGACCCCGGGTCCGCTTCGGCGTACCCGGTTTCCGGTTTCCGGACGGGTCGCCCTGCCCGTCGGCCGCGCGTCCTCGCCAGATCAATGACGAAGAGGTCATCGTGGCAGCGGAGATCATTCACAGCAGCACCCAGGACACCGAGGATCCGGTCGACGCGGTCTTCGCGCTCCACCGCGGCGGGAAGATGGAGATCCGGGCGACCGTCCCGGTGCGCGACGCGGACGACCTGTCCCTCGCCTACACCCCCGGTGTCGCCCGGGTCTGCACGGCCATCGCCGAGCAGCCGGAGCTGGTCAACGACTACACCTGGAAGTCCAACACCGTCGCGGTGGTCACCGACGGCACCGCGGTGCTGGGCCTCGGCGACATCGGCCCGCAGGCCTCGCTGCCCGTGATGGAGGGCAAGGCCATCCTGTTCAAGCAGTTCGGCGGCGTGGACGCGGTGCCGATCGCGCTCGACTGCACCGGGGTCGACGAGATCGTCGAGACCGTGGTCCGGCTGGCCCCCTCCTTCGGCGGCGTCAACCTGGAGGACATCTCCGCGCCCCGCTGCTTCGAGATCGAGCGCCGGCTCCAGGAGGCCCTGGACATCCCGGTCTTCCACGACGACCAGCACGGCACCGCGATCGTCACCACCGCGGCCCTGTGGAACGCCGCCAAGGTGACGGGCCGTGAGATCGGCTCGCTGCGGGCCGTCATCTCCGGCGCCGGCGCGGCCGGCATCGCCATCGCCAAGATGCTGGTCGCGGCCGGCATCGGCGACGTGGCCGTCTGCGACCGCAAGGGCGTGGTGTACGAGGGCCGCGGCGACCTCACCGACGTCAAGGCCGAGATCGCCGGGCGGACCAACCGCACCGGCCTCAAGGGCTCGCTGGCCGACGCGATGGCCGGCGCCGACGTGTTCATCGGCGTCTCCGGCGGCACCGTGCCGGAGGAGGTCGTGGCGACCATGGCCGAGGGCGCGTTCGTCTTCGCGATGGCCAACCCCAACCCGGAGATCCACCCGGAGGTCGCCCACAAGTACGCCGCCGTGGTGGCCACCGGCCGCAGCGACTTCCCGAACCAGATCAACAACGTGCTGGCCTTCCCGGGCATCTTCGCCGGCGCCCTCCAGGTCCGCGCCTCCCGGATCACCGAGGGCATGAAGCTGGCCGCCGCCAAGGCGCTGGCCGGCGTCGTGGCCGACGAGCTGACGCCGCAGAAGGTCATCCCCTCGCCGTTCGACGAGCGGGTCGCGCCGGCGGTCACCAAGGCCGTCGCCGAGGCCGCCCGGGCGGAGGGCGTCGCCCGGATCTGACGAGGTGATCGGGGGAGCGCGCCCGCCACGGCGGCCGCTCCCCCGCGTCCCCCCGAGCGCCCGGAGGCGAGCGGGGGAGCAGCAGCCGGGACACGCGTCACACCTCCGCGTGGTTCCCGGCCCCGGCCGTCGCGGCTATCGTCCGGGGCATGTTCGCTGCCTACGCCGCACGTACCGACGCCGCCGACCCGCTGAGCGGGCTGGAGCTGGGCGACCTCCCCGAGCCGCAGGCCCGCCCCGGGTGGAGCGTGGTCACCGTCCGGGCCGCCAGCCTCAACCACCACGACCTGTGGTCGCTGCGCGGGGTCGGCCTGCCCGCCGAACGGCTGCCGATGATCCTCGGCTGCGACGCCGCCGGCGTCGACGAGCACGGCAACGAGGTGGTCCTGCACTCGGTGATCGGCCAGAGCGGCCACGGGGTCGGCCCGGACGAGCCGCGGTCCATCCTGACCGAGCGCTACCAGGGCACCTTCGCCCAGCGGGTCGCGGTGCCCACCTGGAACCTGCTGCCCAAGCCCGCCGGGCTGAGCTTCGAGCAGGCCGCCTGCCTGCCCACCGCCTGGCTGACGGCCTACCGGATGCTGTTCACCAACGCCGGGGTCAGGCCCGGGGACACCGTCCTGGTGCAGGGGGCGGGCGGCGGGGTGGCGACCGCGCTGATCGTCCTCGGCAAGGCGGCCGGCCTGCGGGTCTGGGTCACCGGTCGGGACGAGGCCAAGCGCGCCCGGGCGGTGGAGCTCGGCGCCGACGCGGCCTTCGAGAGCGGCGCCCGGCTGCCCGAGCGGGTGGACGCGGTGCTGGAGACGGTCGGCGCCGCGACCTGGTCGCACTCGGTGAAGTCGCTGCGCCCGGGCGGCACCATCGTCATCTCGGGGGCCACCTCCGGCACCAACCCGAGCTCCGTCGAGCTGAACCGGATCTTCTTCCTGGAGCTCAGGGTGGTCGGCTCGACCATGGGCACCAAGGAGGAGCTGGCCGGGCTGCTCGCGTTCTGCGCCAACACCGGCGTCCGGCCGGTGATCGACTCGGTGCTGCCGCTGGCCGAGGCCCGGGACGGCTTCGCCCGGCTCGCCGAGGGCGACGTCTTCGGGAAGATCGTCCTCACTCCCTGACGGCACCCCGCTCCTGACGGAGCCCCACTCCCTGACGCCTGCCCGCGGGCGTGCGGCGGCCCGGTGCCTCCCG
>NZ_JBHVEU010000462.1:0-7073 GCF_042802075.1 Kitasatospora sp. NPDC057518 | reverse complement strand
ACGCGGGCCCCTCCGGTACAGCCGTCCGTCAGCGCATCGAACCGGTGCGCAGCAGGGTGCGGATGACGCGCATCGCGACCGAGAGGCTGGACAGCTCGTAGTTGTCCGAACCCCTTATGTCGTCGAGGGTGCTCTTGGCGCGGTTCAGCAGGGTCGCGTTGAGCTCGGCCCAGGCGGTGTACCGCTCCTCCGGGGTCGCGCCCTCGGGGCCGCAGGCCAGGATGTCGGCGGTCAGCGCCGCGTGCGCCGCGAAGAGGTCCTCGCGGATCGCGGCCCGGGCCATCGACGACCAGCGGTCGGTGCGGGGCAGCTCGATGATGCGGTCGAGCAGGTGCGAGATCTGGAGCCGGTCGCCCAGGTCGTAGTAGAGGTCGGCGACCTCGGCGACGTCCTTGCCGGAGCGGTCCGCGACCTCGGCGACGTCCAGGGTCGGGAAGACCGAGGAGAGGCCGGCGATCCGGGTGGCCAGCTCCTCCGGCACCCCGGCCGCGGCGAGCTCGCCGTAGATCGACTCGAACCAGGTCAGGTCCTCGCCGCGGAGCGGCTTGGGCAGCGACGCCCAGACCTGGTTGACCCGGTCGTGGAAGAACTCGATGGTGCCGGCGATGTCGAGCGGCTGGCGGCGGTTGTTGAGCATCCACCGGGTGGCGCGCTCGACCAGGCGCCGCGAGTGCAGCCGCATCTTGGTCTGCACCCGGGCCGGGACCTTGTTGTCCAGGTCCTCGATCTCGGCCCAGATCGGCTCCAGGTCGAAGACGGCCCGCGCGGCGGTGTGCGTCCGGGCGATCTCCTCGTAGGTCGCGCCGGTCTCCTCCTTCAGGCGGAAGGCGAAGGTGCAGCCACCGCGGTTGATCGTGTCGTTGACGATCAGCGTGGTGATGATCTCGCGGCGCAGCGCGTGGTTGTCGATCGCCTCGGCGAACCTCGCCCGCAGCGCGGTCGGGAAGTACTCGTGCAGCGAGGTGCGGAAGAACGGGTCGTCCGGCAGCTCGGTGGCCAGCAGCTCCTCGGCCAGGATGATCTTGGTGTAGGCGAGCAGGACGGACATCTCGGGCTGCGAGAGGCCGCGGCCGTTCTGCTGGCGCTCACGGATCTGGCGCTCGGCGGGCAGGAACTCCAGCCCGCGGTCCAGCTGGCCGGCCGACTCGAAGCGGCTGATCATCCGGGCGTGCACGTTGACCATGCTGTGCGCCTGGGCGACGGCGTTGGCCAGCACCACGTTCTGCGCGTAGTTGTTGCGCAGCACCAGGTGGCCGACCTCGTCGGTCATCTCGGCCAGCAGGACGTTGCGCTGCTTGACCGTCATGTCGCCCTCGGCGACCACCTGGTTGAGCAGGATCTTGATGTTGACCTCGTGGTCCGAGGTGTCCACACCGGCCGAGTTGTCGATCGCGTCGGTGTCGATCCAGCCGCCGGTGCCCTCCGGGCCGCCGGTGGCCGCGTACTCGATGCGGCCGAGCTGGGTGCAGCCGAGGTTGCCGCCCTCGCCGATGACCCGGGCCCGGACCTGCTCGCCGTTGACCCGGATGGCGTCGTTGGACTTGTCGCCCACCTCGGCGTTGGTCTCGGTGGAGGCCTTGACGTAGGTGCCGATGCCGCCGTTCCAGAACAGGTCGACCGGGGCCTGGAGGACGGCCCGCATCAGCTCGGCCGGGGTCAGCTTGGTCGCCGACACGCCGAGGGCGGCGCGGACCTGCGGGGTCAGCTGGATCGACTTGGCGCTGCGCGGGAAGACCCCGCCGCCGGCCGAGATCAGCGACCGGTCGTAGTCGTCCCAGGAGCTGCGCGGCAGCTCGAACAGGCGGCGGCGCTCGGCGTACGAGGAGGCCGCCTCCGGGTTCGGGTCCAGGAAGATGTGGCGGTGGTCGAAGGCGGCGACCAGGCGGATGTGCTCGCTGAGCAGCATGCCGTTGCCGAAGACGTCGCCGGACATGTCGCCGATGCCGATGACGGTGAAGTCCTCGGTCTGGGTGTCGACGCCGAGCTCGCGGAAGTTGCGCTTGACCGACTCCCAGGCGCCGCGGGCGGTGATGCCCATGCCCTTGTGGTCGTAGCCGGCCGAGCCGCCGGAGGCGAACGCGTCGCCCAGCCAGAAGCCGTAGGACTCGGCGACGCCGTTGGCGATGTCCGAGAAGGTCGCGGTGCCCTTGTCGGCGGCGACGACCAGGTAGGTGTCGTCCTCGTCGTGGCGGACCACGTCGGCCGGGTGCACGACCTCGCCGCCGACCAGGTTGTCGGTGATGTCGAGCAGCGCCGAGATGAAGGTCTTGTACGAGGAGACGCCCTCGGCCAGCCAGGCGTCGCGGTCGACCGCCGGGTCCGGCAGCTGCTTGGCGACGAAGCCGCCCTTGGCGCCGACCGGGACGATGACGGTGTTCTTGACCATCTGCGCCTTGACCAGGCCCAGGATCTCGGTGCGGAAGTCCTCGCGCCGGTCGGACCAGCGCAGACCGCCGCGGGCGACCTTGCCGAAGCGCAGGTGGACGCCCTCGACCTGCGGCGAGTAGACCCAGATCTCGAACGCCGGGCGCGGGGCCGGCAGGTCCGGGATGGCCTTCGGGTCGAACTTCATCGACACGTAGGAGTGCCACTCGCCGGAGGCGGCGTGCTGGAAGAAGTTGGTCCGCAGGGTGGCCTTGATGAGGTTCAGGAAGGAGCGCAGGATGCGGTCCTCGTCCAGCGAGACGACCTCGTCGAGGGCGCCGGACAGCTCCTCCAGGATGCCCTCGGTCAGCTCCAGGGCGCCCGCGCGGTGGCTCGGGCTCAGCCGGGCCTCGAACAGGTTGACCAGCAGGCGGGTGGAGTGGGTGTTGTTGCGGAGCGCGTCCTCCATGTAGTCCTGGGAGAACGTGGAGCCCGCCTGGCGCAGGTACTTGGCGTACGCGCGCAGCATCATCGCCTGGCGCCAGGTCAGCCCGGCGGTCAGCACCAGCTCGTTGAAGCCGTCGTTCTCGGCCTTGCCGGTCCAGGTGGCGGCGAAGGTCTCCTGGAAGCGCTCGCGGGCCTCGTCGGTGAGCTCGGTGGCCTCGCGCAGCTTCAGGCCGAAGTCGTAGACCCACGCGGTGCTGCCGTCGGAGCGGCGCAGCGCGTACGGGTGCTCGTCCAGCACCTCGACGCCCAGGCGCTGGAGCACCGGCAGGACCTCGGTCAGCGAGATCGGGCCGCCGACCCGGTAGATCTTGAAGCGGCGCTCGTCGTCGCCGGCGCCGACCGGCTGGTACAGGTTCAGGCGGAAGTCGCCCTCGCCGTGCAGCGACTCGATCTGCTTGATGTCGGCGACGGCGGTGCGCGGCGGGAAGTCGGCGCGGTAGCCGTCGGGGAAGGCGTTGGCGTACTTGTGGCCGAGCTCGGCGGCCCGCTCCTCGCCCAGCTCGGTGTGCAACTGGTCGTGGAAGCCGTCCATCCAGAACCGGGCGGCCTCGGCCAGCCGGTTCTCGATCCGCTCGATGTCCGTGTCGCTGAGGTGCGGCAGCGCGGTGCCCGGGGCGACCCGGACGACGAAGTGCAGACGGGTCAGCACCGACTCGGTGGCGTACACCGTGTAGTCGATGGTGGCGCCGTTCAGCTCCTCCTTGAGGATGTCGGTGATCAGCAGCCGGATGCGCGTGGTGTAGCGGTCGCGCGGCAGGTAGATGAACGCCGAGAAGTAGCGCCCGTACTCGTCCTGGCGCAGGAACAGCCGCAGCTTGCGGCGCTCCTGGAGGTAGAGCACGCTCGTCGCGATGGAGAGCAGCTCGGAGGCCGGGGTCTGGAAGATCTCGTCCCGCGGGAAGGTCTCCATGATCTGGAGCAGGTCGCGGCCGTCGTGGCTCTCGCTGGAGAAGCCGGAGTCCTCCAGCACCTCCTGGACCTTGCGGCGCACGACCGGGATGCGGGTGACCGACTCGGTGTAGGCGGCGGAGGAGAACAGGCCGAGGAAGCGGCGCTCGCCGACCGGCTCGCCGGCGGCGTTGAACTTCTTCACGCCGACGTAGTCCAGGTAGGCCGGGCGGTGCACGGTGGACCGGCTGTTGGCCTTGGTCAGGACGAGCAGCTTCTTCTCGTGGGCCTTGGCGCGCACCGGCGCGGAGAGCCGGCCGAAGGCCTCGCTGACGGCGTGGTGGGCGTCGTCGTGGCTGTGCGGGTCGGAGCGCAGGATGCCGAGGCCGGTCCCGGCGACGGCCTTGAGGACCTCCTCGCCCTCGTGCTCGACCAGGTCGTACTCGCGGTAGCCGAGGAAGGTGAAGTGGTCGTCGGCGAGCCAGCGCATCAGCTCCCAGGCCTCGCCGACCTCCTGCTCGGGCAGGCCGGCCGGGGGCTCCTCGGCCAGCTCGTCGGCCAGGCGCAGCGCGCTCTCGCGCATCTTGCCCCAGTCCTCGACGACCTCGCGGACGTCGCCGAGCACGCGGCGCAGGTCGGCCTCGATGGCGCGCAGGTCCTCGCGGTCGGTCTCGCGGTCGACCTCGATGTGCATCCACGACTCGACGGTCGCGTCGGCGGGCCACTCGGTGCCGGCGGCCTGGCTGCGGGAGCAGGCGTCGACGTCCAGGATCTCCAGCAGCTTGCCGGTGATGTCGCGGCGGACGACCAGCTGGGGGTGGATCACGACGTGGATCGCGCGGTCCTGGCGGGACAGCTCGTTGGTGACGGAGTCGACCAGGAAGGGCATGTCGTCCGTGACGACCTCGACCACGGTGTGGCCGCAGGACCAGCCGTTCTCCTCGACCGAGGGGGTGTGGACCCGCACCTCGGCGGTGCCCTGCGGGCGCTTGAGGCCCAGGCGGTAGTGGGAGGCGGCCGCGCCGTAAACGTCGACCGGGTCTCTGTCGACCAGGTCGTCGGGCGCGGTGTGGAGGTAGTAGTGGTGCAGGTACGCGGTCAGAGCGCCGTTGCTCAGACCCTCCCCCGGCGCCGCTCCCCCCACCTGGCTGTTCTCAGCGGCTGCGGCTGCCTTCTTGAGCAGTTCGGCCTTGGCTGCGTCCAGCTTGGTCTGCATGACTTCTTGGCTCCTGTCGCGCGCCGTTGCGTGACTCGGTGGTGTGTGGATGTACACCGACGGGTCACCGCAATCCTGCCGCACCATCCGACTGAAAGGGGCTCATGGCACGCATGAAACGCCCTCCCAGCGGGTAGGACGTTCCGTTCGTCCTGCAGCCACCCGACGACGCCAGCCAGCCTAACCGGATCAATCGAAGGTGGACAGGGACAGGTCGGCGCAAACCCGCAGGAAGTCGGGTCCGTCCTGGACAGCATGTCCAAACCGGAGCCCGGTGTTCACTCTCAGCCCATGTGCGGGTGGCCGTGGTGGGTCGGCGGGACGAAGGTCTCCTTGATCGACCGGGCCGAGGTCCAGCGCAGCAGGTTCTGCGCGGCGCCCGCCTTGTCGTTGGTGCCGGAGGCCCGTCCGCCGCCGAAGGGCTGCTGGCCGACCACCGCGCCGGTCGGCTTGTCGTTGATGTAGAAGTTCCCCGCGGTGAACCGCAGCTCCTCGACGGCCTGGGCGATGGCGTAACGATCCTGCGCGATCACCGAGCCGGTCAGGCCGTACGGGGCGCCGGCGTCGACCCGGCGCAGCACGTCGTCCCAGCGGGAGTCCTCGTAGACGTGGACGGCGAGGATCGGGCCGAAGTACTCGGTCCGGAAGATCTCGCCCCGGTGGTCGGAGGAGACCAGCACGGTCGGCCGGACGAACCAGCCGATCGCGTCGTCGTACTGTCCTCCGGCCGCCAGTTCGATCGTCGGATCGGCCTTCGCCCGATCGATGGCGTCCCGGTTCTTCTCGAAGGCGCGCCGGTCGATCAGGGCGCCCATGAAGTTGGACAGGTCGGTCACGTCGCCCACCGCGAGCGCGTCCACCTCGGCCAGGAAGTCGTCCTTGATCCGCTGCCAGAGGCTGCGCGGCAGGTAGGCGCGGGACAGCGCCGAGCACTTCTGGCCCTGGTACTCGAAGGCGCCGCGGATCAGCGCGGTCCTCAGGATCTCCGGGTCGGCCGAGCGGTGGGCCAGCAGGAAGTCCTTGCCGCCGGTCTCGCCGACGATCCTCGGGTACGTGCGGTAGCCGCCGATGTTGGCGCCGACGGTCTGCCACAGGGAGCGGAAGGTGGCGGTGGAGCCGGTGAAGTGCAGCCCCGCGAACGCCGGGTCGGCGAGCACCACCGGGGAGACCTGGAGGCCGTCGCCGGTCACCAGGTTGATCACCCCGGGCGGCAGGCCGGCCGCCTCCAGCAGCCGCATCAGGTGGTACGCGGCCAGGGTCTGGGTCGGCGCGGGCTTCCAGACCACGGTGTTGCCCATCAGCGCGGGGGCGGTCGGCAGGTTGCCGGCGATCGCGGTGAAGTTGAACGGGGTGACCGCGTAGACGAAACCTTCCAGCGGGCGGTGGTCGGTGCGGTTCCACACGCCGGGCGAGGAGATCGGCTGATCCGCCAGGATCTGCCGGGCGAACCCCACGTTGAACCGCCAGAAGTCGATCAGCTCGCACGCCGAGTCGATCTCCGCCTGCTGCGCGGTCTTGGACTGGCCGAGCATGGTGGCCGCGTTGAGCGTCTCCCGCCAGGGACCGGCCAGCAGGTCGGCGGCGCGCAGGAAGACCGCCGCGCGGTCGTCGAAGGAGAGCGAGCGCCACTGCCGGCCGGCGGCCAGCGCCGCGTCCACCGCCGCCCGGGCGTCCTCCCGGGTGGCGTTGCCGAGCACGCCCAGCTTGGCGGCGTGGTGGTGCGGCTGCACCACGTCGATCCGCTCGCCGCCGCCGAAGCGCTGCTCGCCGCCGATCGTCATCGGCAGCGGGACCTGCTCGGCCGCCAGGTCGTCCAGCCGCCGCACCAGCCGGTCCCGCTCCGGACTGCCGGGCGCGTACGCCCGCACCGGCTCGTTGACCGGGACCGGCACCTCGGTGACTGCGTCGATGGGCATGGCGGGCTCCGTCCTGGGGCTGGTCGGGTGTGACACCAGCCTGACCAGCCGGGGCGCGATCCGCCCGCTCAGACACGCGGACGGCGGGCCGGGGCCCCCCCCCCACCCCCCCGATAACCAGCCCCCCCGATCACGCCCGCCCCCCATTCAACACCACATCCCCCCCCCCCACCCCACCCCCA
>NZ_JBHVEU010000461.1:0-7095 GCF_042802075.1 Kitasatospora sp. NPDC057518 | reverse complement strand
CTCCGGGCCCGTCCGGGCGCCCTCACCCGCTCACCGGCTCACCCGTTCAGCCGCGTTTCAGCACTGGGGGCGGCGGCCGTGGTTGGCCCCGTGCTTGGCCCTGGCCTTCTTCTTGCGGCGGCGCTTCGACGACATGGCCACTCCTCTCGCAGCCGGGACACTTCCGGTCTTCCACCGTTCCACACCCGGGCGGACCCGGCCCGTCGAGGACCCGGCCCGTCGGGCCGCCCCGCGGGTCTCAGGCGCCGTCGCCCGCCAGGGCCGCGCGCCAGGCGGGGCTGTCGACGTAGTGGTTGTCGAAGCGCTCGGACGAGGCCGCGATCGCCCCCGGCGCGGTCTCGCCGCGCATGACGCTGCCCAGCAGGCGCAGGTAGTCGAAGCGGTCCATGCCGGGCGCGAACACGCACAGCACGTCGGCCTCGGAGCCCGGGGCGGCGGCGAAGGCGTGCGGGGTGTGCGGGGGCACGGCCAGGAAGTCGCCCGCGCCCAGCACGGTGACCTCCTCGCCGACCAGCACCCGCAGCGAGCCACCGATCACGAAGAACAGCTCCCAGGCCCGGGTGTGGAAGTGCGCGGGCGCCCCGGGGGCGCCGGCGGCGAAGGTGGAGCGGTAGACGGTGAAGCCGCCCTCGCCCGGGGCCGAGTCGGCGAGCAGCGTCATGGTGGAGCTCGGGTCGGCGCAGATCTCGGCCTCGGCGCAGCGGGTCAGCACGGGGGCGGCGGTGGTGGTGGCGGGGGCGGTGTTCCTCGTCGTCGTCATGTGACCAACCTATGGCCGGAAAGACCCACGATCAGGTGGCAATCAGCGACCGTTTCCATGGGTCAATTTCCACCTGCCGACCCGCCTCCCCCGCATCCTCGGCCTCCCCCGTGCCACCCGGGCGCCGTCAGTCGGGGAGGTTCCCGTTGCCGCCCAGGTTCGCCACCATCCGGCGCAGCACGTTGATCGTGGTCACGAACTCCTCGGTGCCGATGCCCTCGTGGGCGCGTTCGCTGACCGCCAGGTTGCGCTCGCGGGCGCGCAGGCGGCCGGCCTCGCCCTCCTCGGTCAGGGTGAACGCCCCGTCGGCGTCCTCGGTCAGCCAGCCGCGGGCGATCAGGTCGTCGAAGACGGCGTCGAAGGCGGTGCCCTGGTCGTCGTACGGGGCGAGCCGCTCGGCCAGGGTCGTGCGGGTCCACCCGCCGGGACGGCCGGCGGCGTGGTTGAGCGTCCACCAGTGCGGCTGGGTGAGGCCTTCCACCGCGAGCTGCACGCGCAGGCCGTCCACCACCAGGCGGCGGAAGAGCTGGCCGGTCCACGCCCCGATGGGCTGGGCGGCGATGGTCTGCGGTTCGTAGGTCTTGATCGTCATGCCCGGTGCTCCTTCACCTGGTCGTCAGGACACGACCGACCGTAGGACCTCAAGCTGCCTTGAGGTCAAGGCAGTTCCGGGACCCGGAGCTCTGCGATGGTCAACTCCCTTCTAGGGTGGCCCACATGAAGACCGCACCGGCGCTCGCCGCCGCCCTCGCCCTGTCCGCGGCCGCCGTACTCGGCGCGGCCGCCCCCGCCTCCCCCGCGTCCTCGGCCTCCCCCGCCGCCGACCCGCTGGAGCGCTTCCACCGCCAGCCGCTCGCCTGGTCCGCCTGCCAGGAACCGCAGTTGGCCGCCGCCGGCGCCGAGTGCACGGCCCTGACCGTCCCGCTGGACTACCGCGAGCCGCGGGGCCGCACCCTCTCCCTGGCCGTCTCCCGGATCCGCTCCGCCGACCCCGCCAAACGCCGCGGGATACTCCAGACCAACCCCGGCGGGCCCGGCGAGCGCGGGCTGGACATGCCGGCCGCGCTGCGGGAGCAGCTGGCGCCCGGGACGGCGGCGGCCTACGACCTCGTCGGCATGGACCCGCGCGGGGTCGGCGCCGGCGGCCCCAACTGCGGCCTCACCCGCGGCACCTGGCTGCGCTCGACCGGCACCGGCCAGGCCGGCTTCGAGCAGGCCTGGCGCCTGGCCAAGGCCGACGCGGACGCCTGCTGGAGCAAGTACCCGGACCTGCTGCCCCACCTGACCACCCGCAACACCGCCCGGGACGTCGACGTGCTGCGCGCCGCGCTGGGCGAGCAGCGGACCTCCTTCTTCGGGCAGTCCTACGGCGCGATGCTGGGCGCGGTGTACGCGCAGCTGTTCCCCCGGCGCGTCGACCGGCTGGTGCTGGACAGCGCCCTCGACCCGGCGCGGTACGGCATCGGGGCGTTCCAGGACATGGGCGGCGCCAACGAGCGCGCCCTGGACGACTTCGCCGCCTGGGCCGCGCCGCGCGACGCCGCCCACCACCTGGGCGCCACCCCGGCGGCGGTGCGGTCCACCGTCGAGGGCCTGGTCCGGCGGGCCGAGGCGGCGCCGATCGCCGTCGACGGCTACCGGCTCGACGGCGCCCTGCTGCCGGTCCTGCTCGCGGTCTTCCAGAGCGACGACCGCGACAGCGCCGAATACGCGGACGCGCTGCGCCAGTTGCTGGACGCCGTCGACGGCCGGCCGGTACAGGCGGGCCCGGCCCTGCACCAGCTGCTGACCATGCTCCTCGCCCCGGGCCCGGAGGCCGGCGCCGGCCTGTCGTCCACGGTCGCCATCGTGTGCGACGACGTGGCGATGCCCCGCTCGGCCGCGTGGTACCGCGACGCCGTCGAACGCTCCCGCGCCGCCGAGCCGGTCTTCGGCCCGGTCTACAACGGCCCCGTCCCGTGCGCCTCCTGGCGCAGCGCCCCGCTGGAACCGCCGGTAGAGGTCCGCAACGCCGTCCCCGCCCTCCAACTCCACGCCACCGGCGACACCCACGCCCCCTACCAGGGCGCCCTCGCCCTCCACACCCGCCTGCCCGGCTCCCGCCTGGTCACCGTCCCCGGCCGCGTCCACACCCTCACCCTCAACGGCTACAGCCCGTGCGCGAACGCGGTGGTGGACACCTACCTGTCGACGGGGGCGCTGCCGGCGGCGGACACCGTCTGCTGAGCGAAAGCGGCTACGGGCGGCGTTCAGCCAGCGCCGCCCGCATGGCCTCCAGCTGGTTCTGGAGATCCTCCGTCCAGTAGTCATCCTTGCTCGTCAGAAGCTCTCGCGACCTCTCCATCATGGCCTTTTGCAGATCGAAATCCAGGTCCGTATTGCCGTGATCCACACACGCCTTATGGAACCGGACGAGATTCCCAACAGGCGCAACATTGGCCAGTGTTGTGATGAGGTTCGAACGTGCTTCGCTCTTCCTGTCCTCTCCAGAGAGCCAGCGGAAGAGGTCAATGGGCCTCCGCAGACGGACAAGTCCATGTTCAACCATGACACTCTCACGGAAGCGAGACATGGAGTTGAGCTCATGGGCAAGGCTAACGACGTGCCGAACGGGATAGCCGAGAACGATTTGCTCGATGAGGCGGTCGGCGGCGTCGTCTTCGTCAGCATCACGCAGGTAAACGACCGTGGCGCAGATGCCAGCCAGATCCCCCGTGCCGCTACTCTCCCACAGGGCCAGTTCGGCATCCGTGGCGCGGGTGATCTGGTCGAGGGTCTCGGCGTCCCTCTCACGCAGCCTGAGCATGGCCCCCGCCTGCCGGATCTGGTCCTCCAACTGCACGATGCGATCGAGTGCGGCATCCCGTTCATCGGTCAGTACACGGATCTCCTCGCGACTACCGAAGGTCAGTTCCTCCAGCGCGTCCTCCGCGTCCTGGCGCCGTTTACACTCGTCGTGGAGTTCCTGCTGGAGGTCGGCCAGCTCCTGGATCGCCTCGGCTCGGTGGTGGTCGAGCTCCTCGCGGGCGGCGGCGAGTTCGAACTCACGGGCCTGCAGCGGATTGCGCACGCGCACCGCCGCGTACATCAGCGCCCGGATCTCCGCCGCCTCGGCCTGCGAGACCTCCGTACCCGCGCACTCGGCCGCCAGGCGGTGCAGCCGAGTGGCGATCTCCAGGCGGGGCACCTCCCGGCCGTTGAGGAACTTCGACAGCCGGGTCCTGTCGACACCCAGCCGTTCGGCCAGTTCCTCCGAGGTGAGGCCGGTCCGCTCCCTCAGCTCGCGCAGGCACTCCGCACAGCGCCGCTGCGGCTGCGACAGCCGTTCGTCGAGCGGGGCCAGCCCCCTCCGCACGGGCACCCCGTGTCCGTCTCCATGTTGCACCGTCGGCAAGTTGCGCTCTCCCACCGCAAGTTCCGGTTGCGACCTGACGCAACCACCGTGCAGACCATTGTGATGGGCGCTGTACCGAGAGTCGTCCCGTCCACGGAGATCCCCATGCCCCGACAGCAGCGTTCCCGTCCCCCTCGCCCGTTCCTGGAGTTCCGCGTGGGCGGCTTCCGCCTGACCCTGCAGTCCCGGCCCCGCCACCCGGCCGTGCTGCTCCTCGGCGGCCCGGCGGTCAGCATCCTGACCGCCGTCCTCGCCGCGCGCCGTTAGGACGTGTCGCGTCAACGATCACGCATGTGCCTCCAGGAGCTGGTAGAACCGGGGCTGCCCGTGGCACCGGACCACGCGCGTCTGGAGGCATCGTGTCGGGACCGGCAGTCGGGCTGTGGCTCTTCGAACCTTGCTCCTTCGGGGACGTCCTGGCCGGAGTGGTCCCGTGGTTGGAGAGCTTCTGCGAGCCGGTCAGGACCGAGGCCGGTGGCGATCTGGCCATCCGGGTGCGGGAGGCTTCGCCCTTGGGGCTGCGGCACTTTGATCCGGTCGGCGTCGGCGGCTTCGTCCTGTCGGAGGACGAGTACCTGCCGACGGACGACGAGGACTACTCGGCCTTCCTGACGCCCCCGGTGCAGGGGCTGGTCCTGTGCGCCGACTGCTCCGGGCCGGAGAACCATCTGCTGCTCGGCCACCTCGCCCTCGCCATGGCCCGCCGTTTCGGCGCGCTGGTCGACTTCGACGGCGTCCTCGGCTGTCCCACTCCGCGTGATGGGACGCGCGGCGACGCGGACCTCGCCGGGGCGAGGGCACTGGTGGCATCCCTACCGGGGAAGGTGGCAGAGGTCTCCTACGACACGGGCGGCGCCGGCCGCTGGTTCCGGCATGTCGGTGACGTGGAGTTCCTGGCCGCCTGGCTTCGGCATCCGGACTTCCACCTGGTCAAGTAGCGGGCCCGGCCCCCCTTGGGCGTCGGATCAGGTCGTGGCGTCCCGCGGCCGCAGCACCGGTGACGCGATCAGCACGCCGACACGGTGGCGGTCGGCCGGCACCGCCGTGCTCTGGCAGCAACGTCGCTGTTCGCGCCCAGGCCGTTGCCGGGCCGGCTCTCCCCGCCCTGTGCCGCTAACCGGCGCCCTCGCGCAGGAGGGCCGCGAAGGCCTCGGCTGCCGGGGGCACCCGCCGGCCGCGCCGCGTGACCGTGTAGACCTGCCGGACCGGGGTGTCGTCGGGGTGCAGCGGGATGAGGGCGATGCCGGGGCGGGTGACGCGGGCGGCGAGGGAGGGGATCAGGGTGATGCCCAACCCGGCGGCCACCAGGCCGAGTTTGGCGGTCCAGGCGGCGACGGTGTACTCGATGCGGGGCTGGAAGCCGCTGCGGACGCAGGCGGCGAGGAGGGTGGATTCGGCGTGGCGGCGGGCGGCGATCCAGGGTTCGTCGGCGAGTTCGGCCAGGCGCAGGCGGCGGCGCCTGGCGAGGCGGTGGCCGCGCGGGAGGGCGACGAGCACCGGGTCGTCCATGAGCGTCCGGAAGTCGAACTGCTCGCCGGTGTCGGCGGGTTCGGTGTACGAGGCGACCAGGGCGAGGTCGATCGCGCCCTCGGCGAGCAGGTCCAGCAGGTGCGCCGCCAGTCCCTCGGTGAGGCTGATCGCCACGTCCGGGTGCGCGGCGCGGAAGGCGGCGAGGGCGCCGGGGACGAGGGCGGCGTTGGCACTGTCGAAGGCGCCGACCCGCAGGCGTCCGGCGGTGAGTTCGGTGAGGGCGACGAGGTCGCGCCGGGTGGTGTCGAGCCGTTCCAGCATCGCCTCGGCGTGCGGCAGCAGCGCCCGGCCGTGCTCGGTGAGCCGCACCCCGCGTGCCAGCCGGTCGAACAGCGGTGTGCCCAACTCGGCTTCCAGGGTGGCGATCTGGCGGGAGATCGCGGACTGGGTGAAGCCCAGCCGCTCGCCGGCGGCGGTGAAGGAGCCCAGGTGGGCGACGGTGCGGAAGACGTCCAGCCAAGCCATGTCCATTCCGCATGACTACCATGCGGGACATTCGCTTGTCGCCTGGCTTGTGGCTGCCTAGCGTGGCGGCCATGGAGAAGATCGCTTTTCTGGGACTGGGCCGGATGGGCCTGCCGATGGCCCGCCGACTCGCCGACGCCGGCTACCCGTTGACCGTCTGGAACCGCTCCCCCGGCCGCGCCGGTGACCTCACCGGGGCCGGGGCCACCGAGGCCACCACCCCGGCGGAGGCCGTGCGCGGCGCGGACGTCGTCGTCACCATGCTGTCCGACCCGGAGGCCGTCACCGAGCTGGCCGGACGGTTCACGGCCGACCTCGCCCCGGGCACCCTGTGGATCGACATGTCCTCGATCGGCCCGCGCGCCACCGCCGCCCTGCGCGCCGAACTGCCGGACGGCGTCGCCCTGGTGGACGCCCCGGTGATGGGCAGCACGGGCCCTGCGGCCACCGGCGACCTGACGGTCTTCGCGGGCGGCGAGGACGCCGACCTGGACCGCGCCCAGCCGGTCCTGGAGCACCTGGGCCGGGTACGGCGCTGCGGCGGCCCAGGCGCGGGCGCGGCGCTGAAGGTGGTGGTGATCGGCGCGATCGTCGCCTCCGTCACCGTCCTGGGCGAAGTCCTGGCGGTGGCGGATGAGTTGGGCGTGCCGCAGGAGCAGGCGCGGGAGGTGCTGTCGGCCGGGCCGCTCGCGGGGGTGGCGGCCCGGGCGTTCGGCACGGGGTCGGACTTCCCGGTCCGCCTGGCTGCCAAGGACCTCGCCCTGGCGGGCGGCGGCCCGGTGCTGGCCGCGGCCCGCGAAGTGCTGCTGGCGCACCCGGAGATCGCCGAGCAGGACCTGTCGGCGGTGCCGGGGGCGCTGCTACGCGGCCGGTAGGGCGAGGGCGGAGCGGCGGCCGGGCGTCGACCGCCGCCCGGGTACGCGGCGACGTGCGGCGGTGGCCGGAG